>JBDHYV010000013.1:0-19128 GCA_039811545.1 Bacteroidales bacterium
CGCGATGTACGCAAAGTTGAAAAACTCATCTATAATGTTAAAAAAGTATATCCTTATGCCCGCTTAGCCGGCATCAAACTCAGACAATATGAGACTCAATTGCAGGGAGTTTCGTCAGAAAAGGAGCGAAAACGAATTATGAAACAAGCCGAAGATGACATCGCGGCGCAGTTTGGTCCAGAGCTCAAAGAACTTACTTTTACACAGGGAAAAATCCTCATCAAACTGATTGATCGCGAAACATCTTCAACTTCCTACACCCTTGTCAAAGAATTAAGAGGGAGTGTCAGGGCATTTTTCTATCAGGGTTTTGCACGTTTATGGGGTTATAACTTGAAAACAAAATACGATCCAAAAGGCGAAGACGAACTCATTGAGCTCATCGTACTGATGATCGAAAATGGCCAGCTCTGAGCCAAAATAACCTCAGATTTTATAGCTTCTCCAATGGCCTTTGAGTAGGTAAAATAGTGAAAGAACCGAAAGCAAGATACCATAAATCACCTCGACAAACCAGGCAGTAACAATGCCGCCTCCCATCCATCTGACGGCCACGACCACATAAATCAGATAAAGAATGAGCGTGAATGTCTCAATGGCAAAAGAAATATTGGTCTTTCCCGTTCCCATCACCGCATTGAACAATACAAAGCCAATGGCAAGCAACATCGCGCCCACATTCACGATATGCAAAACGGGAATACTTAAATTCACAAGTTGAATGTCGTCCGTATAGATGCGCAACAAGGCTTCGGGAACAAAAAGACTGATGACAACCAGTGCGGCAACGCCGCCTGCCGACATGATACTGACCCGACGAATGAGTTTAAAAATCAACTCGTGACGGCGCATCCCAATTAGATAACTTACCATCGAATTAGTGGCCGAAGCAAATCCCCAGATAGGTACCATCAGCACCACATACACACTGCGGATGATGTTGGAGATGGCCAAAGCCTGTTCGCCAAGCTTCTCAACAATAAGAAAGAACGCAAACCAAATGCCAAACGACAGAAAGTTTTGAACCATGATGGGCGAGGCCAGACGGAAATTGCGGTTGAAAAGTCTTCGGTCAAATTTCTCAAAACGAAATAGTCCGTAGCTTTTATGGTGTTGACGGCGCAAAACATAAATCACTAAAAACACCAGCGTAATACCTTCGGCAATGGTGGATGCAATGGCCGCCCCTTCGAGTCCCATCCGTGGTAAGCCTAACTTGCCAAAAATCAAGCCATAATCAAGCACAATATTTGTCAACGCCATTACCAATGTGCTCCAGGTAATGACTTTTGTTTGGGCAATGCCAATGTAAAACGACCGGAAAAGGATATGGCCAAAAACAAAAAATATTCCCGGCATACGATATTTTAGGAAAGCGACGGAAGCTCGAAACACCTCTTCGCTCTGAATGACGGCCCTTAAAATTGGCGTCGAGAAAAAAAACAACCCGAGAAAGGCAAGAAACGAAAGTGGTAACAGAAAATAAAAAGCATGATCGAATGTTTTGCCGATAAGATGGCTGTCCCCCTCACCGTGACGCCTCGAAATAATGATCTGTGTTCCGGTGCCAAAACCTAATGCCAACATAAACAGCACTAGATAAAACATGCCTCCCAGCGCCGATGCCCCTAACTCAACCTCGCCAACCCGTCCCAGAAAAGCTGTGTCGGTGACATTAATCAGATTTTGAGCCACACTACCCAGAATGATCGGATAGGCAATGCTCCAAATGCGTTGATATGAAATGTTTGCTTCCAGATAGCCGGATTTAGACGCAAAATTAGAGAATTTAAAACGGGCGAGGAACAACCGCAAAGCAAAGTGCAAAAACGAATGAGTGAACGGTTATGAAAATTGCTTCAACCCAAAAAATCAATAATCGGCAATCAGCCCGAAACTAATGGTGGCCATCAAAAATGGGTTTTACCACGGCTGTCCGCCAAAAGTGTGCAAATCACTGGAAAAACTAAGTGAACATGTAATCCATTCTTTATCTGCTTATTACAAAAATCGAAACAAAAATCTGCCTCGACTTTGCGACTTTCAAGGCGTTTTTTTGTTTATAATCAACAGATTTCAGAATCAGAAGCAATGAAAAGGAAAATCTCGGCAAAAAGGATTTACGAACTGGCAGATGAGGGCGATGGCTATCGTATGTTGGTAGATCATCTTTGGCCAAGGGGTTTGAAAAAAGAAGACGCCCGCCTTGATGAATGGAATAAAAATATCGCTCCCTCCAATGAATTGCGCAAGTGGTTCGCACACAAGCCTGAACGCTTTGATGAGTTTGTACTACGCTACAGAGAGGAGCTTCACACTAAAACAGATGAGTTGCTGCGCCTTAACCAAATCGCTGACAGTCGCGGACTTACCCTACTTTTTGCCGCAAAAGATACGAACCATAACCAAGCCGTTGTGTTGCTACAACTGCTCAATTCCATGATTTAGACAAACCGAAAGTCCATCATCCGGCACTCGAAAGATAAATAAGCGTTAAATGTTTCTGATGTGTCTTGCCTCTTTTAGGAATAGCCTGTACTTTTGAGTTATTTAGAACTAATCTAAATAACAAACATCTTTTCATTCAAAAATAACAGGTTATGATCATAGACGACTACGATAAAGCTCAGGGTCATTGGATTCTGGCGCAAATGGGAAAAAGAGTGCTGCGTCCGGGGGGCAAGCGTCTAACCCATAAACTAATTGAAAATCTGAATGTTGACTCAACGGATGCTGTGGTTGAATTTGCTCCGGGGATTGGATATACTGCACAACTTGTTTTGAAGCTCAATCCTAAATCGTATTGCGGGATTGACCTTAATCCGCAAGTGGTTGCCGACCTTCGCAAAAAAATCACAAATTCAAGGGCAAATTTCCTTGTATCTAATGCGGCTGAAACTGGACTGGCCGAAGCTGGTTTGGACAAGGTTTTTGGTGAGGCTATGCTTACCATGCACGCGGATTTCCGCAAAGAGGAAATCGTGAGGGAGGCTTTTCGGATATTGAAAAAGGGCGGATTTTATGCCATTCATGAATTGGGTTTGGTTCCTGGCTCGATTTCAACGGAGAAAAAATCGGAAATCTATCAAGACTTATCCCGGACAATCAAAGTCAATGCGCGCCCTTTGACAGAAGCTGAATGGGTTGATTTACTTGAAAAATCGGGGTTTACGATCCAAAAGATTGAAAGAAACAGCATGAAACTTCTCGAACCAACCCGCATCATTGGCGATGAAGGGTTCTTCAGGGCTTTACGTATTGGATTCAACATTCTGCGTTATCCGGCAGCAAGGCGTCGTGTGAGGGCAATGCGAAGTGTTTTTCAAAAGCACAAAGTACATATCAATGCTCTGATGATTCTGGCCAGAAAAAGCTAAAAAAAACCGTCCGGTAGTTTTTTCGAAACTACCGGACGGCAAGAAAAATAATCGTGTTGTTTGTGTGAGTCAGTTTCTATGCTGTCAAACAATAGTATGTTATCTGCTGATTGCAACTTTGGTACTTGCCGTGTTGTTTGAAGCATCGGTCATGTGAACCACGTAGGTGCCGGCAGGAAGTTGCGATATGTCGTAAAGTGGTGCGCCAATAACCTGACCGCCCATCACACATTTGCCTTGCATATCGAATACAGCATAAGTTTTTACTTTTCCGCCAAGAGCTAATCGTTGGCCTTTAATCACCGCCTTCATGGGGTTATTTTCTGATTTCTGATTTTCAATGCCGGTTGGGGAACTGATCTTAAAAACCCAATTGTATTTGATTACGCCATTGGTACCTACGATGGTTTTGCCATCTGCTGAAACACTAAAAATGCTGCCAAGTCCGTCGTAGCTTGTCTGCTCGAAGATGTCGATCCCATAAGTGTTGATGAGTTCCTGTTCAAACGACACCCATTGTCCGTTTTTCACAAAGTAGGGGTTGCGAATGGGATAATTCAAGGGGTTGGCTCCGTGTAATATTCCCGAATTGTCTGACGCAAAGCAGGCCATCTCTGCATCGTCGAGGAAGAGCTCAACTTCATCAGCTTCAACGTCGTAACGGAATGGGCAATAATATTCGTTAGTCCAAACTTCCTCAACCCAATAAATATCGCCGTTTACATATCTGCCATTGGGGCTCATCGAAAGTACATCGTAAAAATTGTACTCATCGTCACCGGTAGCAGGGTCGTAATATTGAGCGCCAAACATTATGTACTGTCCGTCTTTAATAATAAAGGCAGTGCGGTTTGGCAGCACATTGAAGTTGAGGCAGCCCAGAATGGTGTTTCCATCAGGGGAGATGCCGACAATGTCGTTGACAATGGCATTATCACCAAAACGGTCAACAGTAGGGAGGTTCAGTTCAACGAGCTGGTCATTTTCCCACACACAGGCGTAGGAGGTAGTCATGCTGGAGTTTAAAGCCTTACCACCCATTTTTGTTCCGTCTGGAGTGATGGTTGTTACTTCTCCGATGGTAGCAATGCCAGGGATTGGAAGAATATGCCAGGTGCCATTTTGCCAGTAGGCGGGTTTGTTCTGGTAACTGCCAACAACTATGCTTCCGTCGTTCGTTACATCATAAGCTGCTGCCTGCCCATTGGCATCGCTCAGATGGGTTGCTTCGTAGGTAGTGAGGTTCCACAGAGTGCCACCGATATCGGTGCCTTCAGAACCATAATAACCAACAGCCCAAAGACCATTGTCCGATACTTTGAACATGATGGCATTGTCATCGGCTACCACCGGAACAAGAGTGGCTGTTTGTGAGGCCAATTTCCAAGGGCCTGCCATGAAAATGGCAAAGAGGGCAAGAAGGAGTAATTGTTTTTTCATTCTTGTCTGTTTATAGGTTATACATCAAAATCACGATGCAAATGTAAAGTGCTTTATTGATGAATAATTCGATGAGAATAGGCACTTTTCTGCTACCTATACAGGCACTTTTCTGCTACATTACGTTTTATTTTTGTTGATATTTGTGCCGATTGTATATGTAATATACAGATTAACAGCACTATGCATTAGTAGAACTATTGTTGCCGTAAATTGTAACAAGTGAAGCTTATAAGCCGGACAGCCAACAACGCTGAGTAGAATCAAAAGAGAAAACGCTGGGGAGATGTTTAGCCTTCTGACTGGATTTCTAATTTAGCTATTTTGTTGACAATTAGTGCGATGGCACCATCACCCGTTACATTACAAGCCGTACCGAAACTGTCAACAGCGATATAGAGCGTAATCATCAGTCCGGTCATTTGTTCGTTGAAGCCTAATGCACTCTGAATCAAGCCTACTGAAGCCATGATGGCTCCGCCCGGAACACCTGGAGCAGCCACCATCACTATCCCTAGCATGAAAATGAAACCAACAAATGTCATCAGGTTGAATGGGGTTCCAAAAAAATATAAAATGGCCAACGCAAATCCGACAATCTTCATGGTGCTTCCGGCAAGATGGATGGTTGCGCATAGCGGAATGACAAAAGAAGCAATGCTCGGATGGACACGATTTTTGATGGCGCATTGCAGCGTTACGGGGATAGTTGCGGCTGATGAAGCAGTGCCCAAAGCCGTGGCATAGGCCGGAAGCATTGCGAAAAGGCTCTTCAGTGGATTGCGGCGTGAAATCAGACCAGCAACCAAAAATTGTAGAAAAAGGAGTGCAATGTGCAATACGAAAATGATGAGGATAACTTTCAGAAAAAGCGCAATCACCGAAAAAACCTGCCCGGAAACTGACATTGATAAAAACATGCCAAAGATGTAAACCGGTAGAAGTGGAATGATAACTGAGCTGATAATCAATGTGATGACTTCACGGAAATCAACAAAAACTTTTTGAAGCATTTCGCCCTTCACAAAAGTAATTCCCAATCCTATGCTGAATGAAAGAACCAAAGCCGACATCACATCGAAAACCGGTGGCATGGCAATGCTGAAAAAAGGGCGGATAACATCTTCATCTATTTGTTGAATGGAATCGGTTGCAGGTTTGGCCGATAAAAGTGAAGGGAAAATAGTTTGACAAGTGAAAAAGGTGAAAAAACCTGAGAATAGGGTAGAGGCATAGGCAATGAGAGCTGTGATTAGCAATAATTTGCCCGCCCCTTTGCCTAATTCCCCTATTGCGGGTGTGATCAGACCCACGATAATCAATGGCACAATAAACGATAAAAAATTACCAAAAAGGCTGTTGAAAGTTGCAAATATGCGGGCAAAGCCGATGGGAACAAAAAAGCCAATGCCTATCCCTGCAATGATGGCAAGAGCCACGCGGCCAAGAAGAGGTATTCTTCTGAGATTCATGCTGTTTTAAAGGATAATGTCAAGTAAAAAAATGAAACTGATTCAGGAATCAATGTGCTCCGTTGCTGCGCTCTCTTTACGTTTTCCCTTTTTCTGGGGATAGGTTCCGGGCAAGATCACATTGATCAGTTTCTTCCCCCAAAGACCTAACTGAACGCCTGCGCCAAAACATAACACACTCAGGATGAATGTCCAAATGCCGTAATTCTCTTTAGGCCCCAGAGCCATCATCAGCGATGAAAGTGAGAGAATTACGATGCTGAAAATGATTTTAAATTTCAACAGGGGTGTTTTGAGAGTCTTGAAACGTGTAAGCCCGTCAATGATACCGGTTAGAATGGCAAGCACGAGCGTGAAGGGGAATGCAAAAACCGAAAAAACCAGCACTCCACGCACCACTTCGGGCTTGAAAGCCGGAAAAAGACCTGCTATGAGGATGAAAACCGGAATTGCAATGACCAATGCCTGCGAGAGATGAATGGCGATGGGATGAAGGTCGAGATTCAGCAACCTGAGCCGGTTGAGCGATACCTTTTCGCGATAGGGTTCAAACACTTTGCGGGGCATGCCACAAGCCGGACAGACATCACCCAGTTTATCGGCTTCCATCACGTATCCGCACGGACGGCAACGTACAAGTTCTTTCATATTTCCTGTCTTTTTAACAGCGTACAAATTTACAAAAATCCTCTGTAAAACATCGTCAAAGGCTTTTCAGCGCCGATCTTTTATCAACGAATGAAAGGATTTTTGCAGCTTCCCAACTGCCCTTTAAAACAATTTTCATTTCACGCTGTTAATTTTACCAAACGGGCATCATGAAAATCATCCTTACGGGAGCTACAGGATTTATTGGCAGCAGCTTGGTAAAACGATTGGCGGGCAGGCACGAGCTGGTGGTTTTCAGTCGTAATGTGCCCAAAGCACGTCAATTTTTTGGCGGTGGTACGGGTATTCAATTTGCCGACTGGCACCAACCGCCTTCACACCTTGCTGCCCTCATTGACGGAAGTCAAGCCTTGATTAATTTGGCCGGTGAGGGGATTGGTCAGAGCCGATGGACACCCAGCCGTAAAGAAGCTTTGCTTTGGAGCAGAGTTCAGACCGCTGGAATGTTGTATTCGTTGCTGAAAGCATCGGAAATTCGCCTCGACACCGTTATCCAGGCTTCGGCTATTGGCTTCTATGGAAACAACCAGACAGAAACTTTCGATGAAGAAAGTCCGGCGGGTAGTGGATTCCTTGCCGAAATCACTAAAAAATGGGAAGAAGCCGCTGCGCCTTTGGCCGATGTCAGTCGCCGCCTTGTGGTGGCTCGGTCGGGACTGGTGCTGGCTTCGCATGGCGGCATTTTACCAAAAATTGCCCGGCCGTTTCGTTTTTTTCTCGGTGGAAAGATTGGCAACGGAAACCAATGGATGTCGTGGATTGATCTGGAAGATGAACTGGAAGCTATCCTGTTCTTGCTTCGAAATCCTCAATGCCACGGAGTATATAATCTTACCTCGCCTTATCCAGCTCAACAATCCGATTTTGCGGTATCGCTCGCAAAATCTTTAAAACGGCCATCATTTTTTCAAATCCCTGCACCGGCTATCCGATTTGCAATGGGCGAAATGGGTAACGAGCTTCTGCTTAAGGGAGCACGGGTGATGCCTAAACGCTTGACCGAAGCGGGTTACCGGTTTCAGTATCCGAATCTTGACGAGGCACTAATTGCCATTTACGACTGAACATTTTTATCAAAACAACGTTTCTTAATACGCTGTTTTAAGCTGCACAATGGCCACTTATTCCATCAAAGACCTCGAACGTCTCATCAACATCAAAGCGCATACCATCCGTATGTGGGAGAAACGCTATTCCATTGTTGATCCCGACAGAAGTAAAACTAATATTCGGCATTATACCGACGACGACCTCAAAAGGCTGCTGAATATCTCGATATTGAACAGGCACGGGCTGAAAATATCAAAAATTGCCTGCCTGAGCAACGAAGAACTGAACCAAAAAGTCATTCATGCCGTTGTGCCTGGAAGCGATTACCTGAGCCAAATCGAAAGTCTTGTGGTGGCCATGATAGAACTCAACGAGCAAGGGTTTGAGCGTATTCTGAGTCAAAATATTCTTAAAATAGGCTTTGAAGCAACCTTGTATCATGTGATTTATCCATTTTTCGAACGCATCGGACTGCTGTGGCAAACCGGAACTGTGAGCCCCGCTCAGGAGCATTTTATTTCCAACCTGATACGCATGAAACTTTGTGTTGCTATTAACAGTTTGCCTGTTGCGCAAAATCCGCATGCAAAACGCATCATTCTTTTTTTGCCAGAATGGGAACTTCACGAAATTGGGCTTCTTACATATTATTATCTTGCCCGACTGCACGGCCTAAAAGTGTTCTATCTCGGTCAAAGTGTTCCGGCCAACGATTTGGTCAATGTGGCTCGTTCAGTTGAACCTCATGTCTTGGCAACATATTTTGTTTCGGCGGTATCAAACGAAAAACTAGAAAAATATATCCTCGAATTAAGTTCTTTATTTGCGCTTAATAAGTTGTATATCAGTGGAATGCAGATACATAACATTCATTTCTCTCTGCCTCCAAACATCAACGTTATTGTTTCAGCCCTACAATTTAAAGCAATGCTTGAAGCCATGCTGAGTTGAGATTTGCGATGAAAAACCTGATTTCCATCAATGTCTGGTATTGAATAGGATGGAGCTGTAATCGCTTTATAACCAATCCTTCGACTGCCTTGGATTGTCAGTTGTGAAACTTTTGCAGGCGATGTTCACTTGTGAACTTCAAATAAATTATGGAGGTGTTTCGTGTCTTTTTGTTAAATTGCGCCTCTTTTATGACCGGACTGTTATGCAACGTACTGTTATCCATTTGTTGCGCACTGCTGCAACACGCTTTCCTGACGCATCTTATCTGAATGAAAAACGCGATTCCGGCTGGACTTCGTGTTCGTTTCATGAAGCACTCACCAAATCGGGATGGTTTGCCTCCTCACTTCTTGACCAAGGGTTTGCCGTCAACGACAAGGTGGCTGTTTTGGCTGAGGGTCGAGCCGACTGGGTCATCACCGAATACGGTGTCCTTCGCATTGGCGGAATCATGGTGCCTTTGTCAATCAAACTGCTTCCCGATGAAATTCAGTTTAGGCTCGAACACTCAGATTGTAAAGCCATTATCGTGTCGTCTAACACCCTTGAAAAAACTTTGAACAGTCTGAAAGGCGCGATGCGCAAAAATATTAGGATAATATATCTCGATAGTGATTTGGAAGATCAGCTTGAACGTCTCATGCCCGAAGGGATAAGCCGTAGTCAGTTTCTCTTTGCCCATCAACTTTATGATCAGGGGAGGCAATCTTTTGAGAGAAATTTGGCACAACTTGAAGAAATTGAACGCCAGATAGCCGAGAATCAGGTGGTTACTATTTCTTATACTAGCGGAACCACTGGAAATCCGAAAGGGATTATGCTCACCCATCTGAATTATTACAGCAACAGTGCAGATGCGATGCAGTATTTCGATGTGTCGGTGGGCGACCGCCTGATGATTATTCTTCCATTAGATCATTCATTCGCCCACACTGTTGGAATCTATGCCTGTGCCGTTAAGGGATTGTCTATTCATTTTGTTGATGCACGCGGCGGAGGTGCTAACGCTCTGAAAAACATCCCGATCAACCTAAAAGAGGTGAACCCCCACATGATGCTCACCGTGCCGGCTCTTACCGGCAATTTTATGAACAAAATGAGAGAGGGAGTCAACACCAAGGGTAGTATCATCAGGAAACTGTTCGAGGCTGGTCTCAAAGCCGGCATTGAGATGAATGGCAATGGATTTGAAAGAACGAAATGGATTGGAATTAGAAAATGGATCGCTTATAAACTGGCCTGTCTTTTGATCTTTAAAAAAATGCAATTGGTATTCGGAAAGAATTTGCGTTATTGTGTTGGCGGAGGAGCCTTGCTCGACCTTTCGCAACAGCAGTTTTTTGCCGCCATTGGAGTGCCGGTTTATCAGGGATATGGGCTTACCGAAGCCACTCCCATCATATCGGCCAACAACCCCAAAGTACATAAATATGGCACCTCCGGAATGGTGATTCCCAACCTTGAATGTAAAATCATTGACAGCGATGGAGTCGAAGTGCCGCAGGGAACGAAAGGTCAGATTGTGATTCGCGGCAACAATGTGATGAAAGGTTATTACCGCAACCCCTCGGCCACTGAGGCAGCCATCAAAGATGGATGGCTTTTTACTGGCGACCTCGGTTATTTCGATAGCGATGGCTTTCTGGTGGTCATCGGTCGTGAAAAGGCTTTGCTCATCTCGGCTTCGGGCGAGAAATATTCGCCCGAAGGTATTGAGGAGGCTATTGTCAATACTGCCGAGCTTATCACACAAGTGATGGTCTATAACGACATGAAACCCTACACCGTGGCTGTAGCCGTTTTGGCCGAGGAGAAGGTGAAAAAACTGCTCAAACAACAACAAATATCCGAAAAGGAAGAACTTATAACATTGGTTGCTAGCGATATAAGGAAATTTACCCAGCATGAAGCCTATGCCAATCAGTTTCCAGAGGTTTGGGTTCCACGACAATTTGTGCTGGCAACTGAGCCTTTCACCGAACAAAACCTGATGATAAACTCAACCATGAAAATGGTCAGACATAAAGTGTTGGAAACTTACAAAGAACCCATTGAGGCCCTCTACCGTTCAGATAATGGCAACAGCATTCACCAACACAATTATCAAACCATCAGCGCCCTTTTCGGAGTCTGAAGGCTTGCAGCTAAAACAGGTGTTTTGTTTATGATTTTGCTTCGATGTACGAGAATATATTAAACAAAACTGCCTATTTTAAGGAAAATCAGACCCTTTCATTTTATTTTTAATACTTTTTAACAATATGTAATGTGCTGAAAAACAGTATGTTTGTCTGTAAATCAAAATATTAATTTAGAATTAATCTAAATAAGCTTGGTAGTTCAGGCTCAATGTTTAAATTTGTGTCGTAAAACTTAAACAAAAACTACCATGACTGCCCTCGAATTTAACTATAATCTTACCTCCATCCAGCGCTATCTCGAAGTGTTTGCAAGGCAACTTACTGGCAACGATGACGATGCCAAAGACCTTCTTCAGGAAACTTTTCTCAAAGCCCTCGTGAACCGTGAGAAGTATGTGAATCAGAACAACTTCAAAGCTTGGGTTTACACCATTATGAAGAATATCTTCATCAATAACTATAGGCGAAATAAAAAGTCGCGAACATTTATTGATCAGACCGACAGTCTTTTTCATATCAACTCAGTGTCGCACGATACCGAGTTTAATCCTGAATCTATCATTGCCACCAATGAGCTTACAAAAGGCATTCAGGCGTTGGATAAGGAGTTTCGCCGCGCATTTGATATGTACAACGAAGGTTACAAATACAAAGAAATTGCTGACGAGCTTCATCTTACCATCGGAACGGTAAAGAGCCGCATTTTTTATAGCCGTAAGAAGCTGATGGACAGCATGAAAGAGTATCAGCCGTAATGGTTAGGTTGTTTCATAGGCAGGAAGTTGTATCTGAAAAACAAGCATTGGTGATAGTCAGCTTGTGCAAAAACCATTAACGCATTGCCTTATAGTCCGCCCCATCAATCTGTTGCATCTTTTTTCAAACTTTTCCGAAATAATGAAAAAGCCGGAATCATTGTTGGTTCCGGCTTTTTGATAATGGCAGTTGAAAAGATTCTTCATTGAATAAGTTTCTGGTCAATCCGGTTTAGGCTTGCCTTAAACTCTTTATCGGTATCAATCAGATTGGAAATGGTTTTACAGGCATGTAGCACGGTAGCATGATCTTTGTTGCCACACTGTTGGCCAATGGTGGCCAATGAAGATTTTGTGTGTTTTTTGGCAAAATACATGGCCACCTGCCTTGCTTGAACAATCTCACGTTTGCGGGTTTTTGCGTGGATCTGGTCAATCGGGAGGCCGTAGTGATCGCACACTACCTTCTGGATATAGTCAATGGTGATTTCTTTAGAAGTGTTCTTTACAAAACGATCAATCATCTGTCGGGCAAGGTCAATGGTAATGGCCTTTTTGTTGAGCGACGACTGGGCGATAAGCGAAATCAATGCGCCTTCCATTTCGCGGACGCTCGATGTGATAGAGGTTGCCAGATAATCAATGACATCACCGGGGATTCGGATCCCATCGCTATACAGTTTTTGTTTGAGGATGGCAATGCGTGTTTCGAGATTTGGCATCTGAAGGTCGGCCGACAGACCCCATTTGAATCTCGACAACAGCCTGGTTTCCATTCCTTTGAGCTCAACGGGAGGCTTGTCGCTGGTGATGACAAGTTGCTTGCCGTTTTGATGAAGATGGTTGAACACGTGAAAAAAAACATCCTGTGTTTTTTCCTTTCCGGCCAAAAACTGGATGTCGTCAATAATCAGCACGTCAATCATCTGATAGAAGTGCACAAAATCGTTTTGATTTTTATTTTTTACAGATTCAATATACTGATTTACAAATTGTTCGGTTTGTACATAAAGGACAGTCTTTTCAGGAAAATTTGATTTTACCTGAAGCCCGATGGCATGAGCCAAGTGGGTTTTGCCGAGGCCGGTGTGGCTGAAAACCAACAAAGGGTTGAAAGCAGTTTTGCCCGGATTTTCGGCCACGGCATAGCCTGCCGAACGGGCCAGACGGTTACATTCACCCTCAATAAAATTTTCAAAAGAGTAACTCTCAACCAATTGCGACTCAACCTTGATCTTCTTTAGTCCGGGGATGATGAATGGATTTGGAATCTCATTTGACGCATTCCGGTTCAGGTCGAGCGGCATGGAAACATAGGGATTCTTGGTCGCTTTCTGGTTGCTGGTTGGATAGCTTATCGCCAAAGGCCCTGAAGGGCCTGCATAACTGTCCATGATGATGCTGTATTCAAGCTTTCCTTCTGGACCAAGCTCCCGTTTGATGGTCTTCTTCAGAAGGGCAATGTAATGCTCCTCGAGCCATTCATAGAAAAATTGACTCGGCACCTGAATGGTCAAAACGTTGTTCTCAAGCTTGATAGGTAGGATGGGTTCAAACCAAGTTTTGAAACTCTGAGCGTGAATGTTGTCACGTATGATACTCAGGCACCTGTCCCATACTTCATTGTATTTTTTCTTCATTTCTAATTGAAAATCAATCAATTAAATAATACAAACAGCCGATCGAAAAATGCAATAATGCAAAGTGATTGATCCTTACTGCTTTGCAAAAATTTGGATTTGCTTTTAGTTATCAACAAAAATGAAAATAAAAAAGTTAAGAAAAAAGCCTTTTTGATCTTGACAGTTAAGAATAAATGTAGTATCTTAAGCAAGTCGTTGAAAATGGACTGATATTGTTGAATATGAATGTATTATATTGTTTTTATAAATATTATCTCTACTCCAAAAATTTTCTTGAGTTTTTTTAAAACATTGTCACACAGCGATATACGGCAGAAGAATTCGATCTCACAGCTTAGTTCAAAACGGCTTGTGGCAGGTTGGATATCTTCTTCGCGTAGCACCCGCATTACCTCGTTGATAAGCGGATACTCAAACTTCAGAAGATAAACATTGTCCACCGTGCGCTCTTGACGTGGCGCATGGGCGATTGCCTCTCGAGCTGCTGTTTTGTAGGCGTTAACCAAACCACTGACACCTAATTTTATTCCGCCAAAATAGCGTACCACAATAACCAAAATATTGGTGAGATCGGCAGAGTAGATCTGGTTCAGGATGGGTTTGCCCGCGCTGCCAGAGGGTTCGCCATCATCGTTGGCTCGAAACTGACTTTTGTCGGTGCCGAGTACCCAAGCGTAACAATGATGTCGGGCATCGAAATATTTTTTTTTGATCTGTAACAAGACCTCTCTGATTTCGTCCTTAGACTGCACTGCAAGAGCAATGGCAATGAATTTACTGCCTTTCTCCTTGTAAAGCCCTTCGCCAGAGGCGGTGATGATGTTGTATGTGTCGTCGGTCATCCGAATGCAATTAAAACAATGGATAAAATAGCTGACAATATTCCAATGCAGTTGGCACGGCCTAGCTTATGACCAAAATAAGCAAAATCAGCCATAGCTGCCAATATTACTATACCTATATTTATAAGGGGAAAAGCAATGGAGCTTTCGACCCTGCCGACAATCTGAAATATTGAATAGGTGGCTCCGAAATTGACTAAACCGAGAAAAAATCCTGCCAAGATGCTTTTCAGCCGAGTGGGTGACTTTTTCCGAATTTGTTGTCCAATTTGAATGAAAAAACCTATCAGGAAAGAAATGAAAAAGACTACTGACAGAAACAAGGGGGTGTCATCGTCAAGATATTGATAAACAGTATATTTAATTAGAAAGTCATTGGTTCCAACACCGAAAAAAGTGCCGATGAGAAGAAGTAATCCGATCAAAGGAATGGTTTTTCCATTTTCGTTTTTTAGGATGAGATAAAAAGAAGGCAATGCAAGTAGGATACCGGCGGTTTTTAGCAGAGTAGCTGTTTCGCCGAACAAAAGCAGTCCGCCTGTCGCGGGGATTACAACCGACATGCGGCTGGCAATGGCAGTGGCGGCCACTCCGGCTTTTTGTGATGACAGCGCAAGCAGAAAAAAACTCCCAATAAAAAGAATACCCATTAAAAAAGCCAGCAGGAGCCAACCTTTATGCACAAGAAGGCCGGGACGCAAGGGAAGATCAATGATTACAAAACCCAAAACAGAAGCCGTCAGATAGTTGGTAGTAATGGCATGTAAAATATTGATACCCCATTGTTTGAAGTAACGAAACAGCAAAAGCGTTGTCGTACCGAAAAAAATAGCAAGGATCAAAAAAACCATATTACTGTTTTTGCAAAATTACAAACTGGCCGCCATTTTTCAAATGATAGCCATCACGTTTGGCAGCCGGGTTGGTTTTGGATTGTAACTTTTTGGCTGCTGGCTGCGTCATACGGCCAAATCTTAAATATAATACACATGAAAACACAAAAACTTATTTTTATTTTCTTTCTTTCATTTCTCACGTTTCAGGGCATGGCTCAGGCAAACGGCAATCTGACAAAAAAAGAATATCAACTTTCCGGTTTCAGGGGTATCGAAGCAGGTGGAGCAATCCGGATTTCGTTTACGCAGGCCGAACAATATGCCGTCTTCTTTGAAACCGACGAAAATATTTTAAACCAGATTGAGATGACGGTTGCCGATAGTGTATTACGTATTTCTGCCGGCACTCCTCGCAATGCCACCAAACTACACGCCGTGGTGGCTTGCCCAGAGCTGAAATCGGTAAGTCTCTCGGGTGCCGCCACTTTTAATGCCGATGGGCTTATTCAGGCTGAAAATCTGGAACTTACGGCAGGCGGAGCTTCAAAAATTGAAGCGGCGGTTGATGTACAGGATTATCTGACCACGAAACTTTCAGGCGCTGCCAAAATTATCCTCTACGGCAATGCCGATTACCACAAGGCATACCTGAGCGGAGCATCGAAACTTGTGGCACAAGGCCTCGAAACAGATTTCACTTTTGTGGAAGCAAGCGGTGTCAGTGATGCACGCATCACAGCTGAAACGATGGAACGCCAAACTAGCGGAATGGCAAAGGTGATAAATACCCTCGGCGATCAAGAAAGCGAAAACGAAAGACAGGGGAAAGAGCGGCAAACAACTGATTCGGTTACCGTTAACTTAGGAAAAGTGAGGGTGAAAGTGCTGGATGGCGATTCAACAGTAGTGATCGTTGGATCACGTAAAGTTGTGGTGGACGAAAATGGAAATGTGAATGTTTCGAAAGAAGAAAAACCAAAAAAACGCAAATTCAACGGCCATTGGGCTGGTTTCGAACTCGGAATAAACGGCTTGTTAACCCCCGATTTCAGCATGGACTATGGTCGTGGGTATGAGTTTTTAGATCAGAAGATGGAAAAAAGTATCAATGTAAATGTGAATTTCTTTGAACAAAACATCGCTTTCAACCGAAAAGGCAATGTCGGGTTAGTGAGCGGTCTTGGACTTTCGTGGAACAACTACCGCTTTGCTGACAATGTGATGCTGAAAAACGAAAATAACAAACTGGTTGGATATTATATGGACGGAGTCAGTGTGAAAAAGAGCAAACTCGTCAATACCTTTCTCACCTTGCCCTTGTTCATGGAGTTTCAGATGGGGCCGGAAAGCAATAAAGGGAAAGTGCATCTGGCCGTTGGCGTTATCGGCGGATGGCGATTCAGCAGCCACACCAAAGTGTATTACCTTGAGCAAAATAAAGTGTTCAGGCTTCTCGACCCAATGAACAATACAGTAGTTAGAGAAATGCAGTCGCCTGCAACGAACAAACGCAATATTGTGAAAGAATTCGACAGTTTCCAGCAATCGCCCTTTAAGCTCGATGCCAGCCTCAGGGCAGGATGGGGCGTAGTCAACCTGTTTGCAACCTACTCGCTTACACCGATGTTTATCAAAAACCGTGGCCCAGAACTTTATCCCTATTCTATCGGAATTACGATAGGTGATTGGTGAGTGATTCGAAACCAAATGTTTCGTAACGAAGAAGCGGGCCAAGCCTGCTTCTTCGCTTTTTTTTGCAACCCATTGCAGCAGCTCCTGAACATATATTCATGGTCAATATGGTGTTTCAGCTCAAAATGTCTTATTTTTGATGGATGATTGATTCCTCCTTGCTATGAAAAGACAATTTTTTGCGCTATCTACAATTTTTCTCTTTTTATTTTCTCAACAAATTGTTGCACAGCTTATTACGGCCGATCCGATTTTTCCCACCGACCAAAGTCAGGTGGTGATTACTTTTGACGCTTCCAAAGGAAATGCCGGGCTGAAGAATTTTACCGGAGATGTGTATGCCCACACCGGCGTAATCACCAATCTGAGTCAAAGTGGTTCAGATTGGAAACATGTGGTAGCATCCTGGACTACCAATCTGCCCAAAGCAAAAATGACCCGGATTGCGCCAAACCTTTACACCCTGACGATTGGGCCTTCCATCAGGCAGTATTACAATGTGCCGGCAAGCGAACAGATTTTGCAGATGGCTTTTGTTTTTCGAAGTGCGAGCGCAGTAGGAGGTGCTTATTTGGAAGGAAAGACAGAGCTCAATGGCGACATTTTTTATGATGTTTATGAACAAGGCCTTCAGGTGGTTTTTATTCAACCCGACAAAAAACAGGTGCTGGCCGAGGCCGGGGAAACTGTTTCGGTGACCGTGGCTGGGGTTGACGCCGATTCCATCGCTCTTTTTGTGAACAACCAGAAAGCAATTTCTACTTCAGCCCTTCAACTGCATTATTCCTTTGTGCCAACTTCAACCGGAAGTTTTATCCTCAAAGCATTGGCCTACGGTAATAGTACTCATGTGAGCGACTCAGTGCAGGTATTTGTTCGTCCTGCGATCACGGTTGAGAATCTTCCTCAGGGAATGATTGACGGGGTTAACCGATTGAACGACAGTGCTGTGCTGGTTTCACTTTTTGCACCCGAAAAACAATTTGCATTCCTGATAGGCGATTTTAACAATTGGAGCCTCGACCAAAGCAATTATATGAAACGAACTCCAGACGGGAAGCGCTACTGGTTGCAAATCAATAAATTAGACCCTGAAAAGGAATATGCTTATCAGTTCTTTATTGACGGTCAGATTCGGGTGGCCGATCCTTACAGTCAAAAAATCCTCGACCCGTGGAACGATGCCTATATCCCGGCGAGTACTTATCCCAATCTTAAACCCTATCCCGTTGGGAAAACAAACGGTATTGTTTCTGTCTTGCAAACAAGTCCGGAACCTTACAACTGGCAAATCACAGATTTTCAAGGCCCGCCAGCCGGCGAATTGATTATTTATGAACTGCTCGTGCGAGATTTTGTGGCAAATCGCGATATCAAGTCGGTGCGCGATACCCTCGACTATCTCCAGCGCCTTGGCGTGAATGCCATTGAGCTGATGCCCATCAACGAGTTTGAAGGCAACGATTCATGGGGCTATAATCCCGCCTTTTATTTTGCGCCAGACAAAGCTTATGGCACCATGAACGATTACAAGGCTTTCATTGATGAGTGTCATCATCGTGGCATGGCCGTGATTGTGGATATGGTTCTTAATCACTCTTTTGGCCTTTCCCCGATGGTTCAGATGTATATGGGCACAAACGGACAAGTGGCTTCCAATAATCCCTGGTATAATGTTAGTTGCCCGCATCCGCCTTATTGCTGGGGATACGATTTTAATCATCAAAGTGTTGCTACACAGGAGTTTGTTGATCGGGTGAATCGTTATTGGCTCCAGGAATTCAAAGTGGACGGCTTCAGATTCGATTTCACCAAAGGTTTTACCAATAATTCGGGCGATGGCTATAATTATGATGCCTCACGTATTGCTTTGCTTAAAAGGATGGCCGACCAGATTTGGGCTGTTAAAAACAATGCTTATGTGATTCTGGAACATTTTGCCGTCAATACCGAAGAGAAGGAACTGGCAAATTATGGCATGATGCTGTGGGGTAATGTTACCAATGCATATAACCAAAGTACAATGGGCTATCTGTCGGACTCCGATTTCTCGAACGTCTCGTACAAAAAGCGCGGATGGGAAAGCCCTCATTTGGTGGGCTATATGGAGAGTCATGACGAGGAGCGCCTGATGTATAAAAACAAAAAATACGGAAACAACAGCAACCCCTATCACAATCCGCGTTACCTGAACATTGCCGTGAAGCGCAATGCTGCCGCTGCAGCCATGTTTTTATTGGTTCCCGGCCCAAAAATG
>JBDHYV010000014.1:0-18377 GCA_039811545.1 Bacteroidales bacterium
TCAGGGTTGATTTAATGGTAGTATTACCGGGTTTAAGGTATCCCGTCATGTCGAGATTAAAATACCCGTGGATATCCATTCCTTGCTGTGCGGCTCTGGTGGCATAGGCATCGCTTCCGTAGAGGCCATATTCCTCACCTGAGAATGAGCAAAACACAATGGTACGGTCGAAGCTGTGCTGACTCAAGATGCAGGCAATCTCCAAAACTCCGGCAGTGCCCGAAGCATTGTCATCGGCACCAGGCGCGATGTTGTTGTTTGAGGAATAGGAGTCGAAGTGCGAGCCTACAACAACAAATTCATTGGGATATTTCGTGCCGGGAAGGGTGGCAATCACATTGTCGCTGGCATTGCCCGAAGGCATAGGAAAGTCTTGAAGTTCAACACTCAGACCCATTGCCTGAAACTGGGCTTTCAGCCAGTTCTGGGCTTCAACGCTTTTGGGATGATAAGCATTGCGGGTGCCATAATCCTGCAGATGTTGTACCGAAGCGGTGATGTTGGTAGCCGAAACCTGATCTATCAATCCCTGAACATAAGGATCGGGCGTAATGGATTGGGGCAGACGTTGTTTCCCCTTTTCGGCCAACTTGGCTTCGGCAGGAGCTATTCTCAGAACACCATCGTTTTTATAAGGAAAGTCAAGTGTCAGTTCATCTTCTTGTGCCGAAACGATGATAAAATCATGATCCTGAAAGAGAATGTTGGCAAATGGCCGGCTCTGGCTATATTGTTTGCTCTCCTGCGCGGGCAGATAAACGACAAAATAAGTTTTGCCTTCGGTCCAGGCCTGAGCATCCAATAGCTGATGAGGTGCTTTTGGCATCACTGCCGAAGAAGCAATCACCCAGTTTTCTTTGTAAAGGTGAATCTTGAAAGCCGGGTTAGCGGCAAGGGCTTTCTGGTTTTCATAGCCTTGTGTGTGAATAAGATAAAGGCCGTCTGCCGACAAAATGGTTGGATAGCCAACCAATAGCAGCAGCAAAAAAACTAAACGTAAAGGTTTCATACTCATTCTTTATTGATGGATATATTCCGGATAAACACACCGGTTTTGGTTTTATTCGATGGTGATTTCGCCTCGGATAGGCAGTTTAAGCAACTCGATAATGCGTTCTTTTGGGAAACCTTCGCCGATGAGGTACATGAGCTTGGAAAGAGCCGACTCGGTGGTGATGTCATAGCCACCAATCACACCGATGCGGTCGAGGCCAAGGCTTGTGGCATATTTTCCTAATTCGACAGAGCCCGATTTACACTGCGTTACATTATAGATAATCAGTCCTCCTTTGATGGCTTCGGCCAAGCAGCCAATAAACCATTCATCAGTGGGGGCATTACCCGAGCCAAAGGTTTCGATGATGAGGGCCTTAAGGCCTGGAATAGCCAGGGTGCTCCTAACCACATTTTCGGAGATACCTGGAAAAAGCTTCAGAATAGTTACATTAAAGTCGAGCCGGGTGTGCACTTTGAGTTTTTTGAAATTCGGCTTCAGCATATTATGTTTCTTGAAGCGGATGTGCACCCCTACCTCGGCTAAAAGCGGGTAATTGCCCGAAACAAAGGCATTGAAACGCTCAGCATTGAACTTGGTTGTACGGTTGCCGCGCATTAATTGATTTTCGAAATAGATGGCCACCTCGGGTACCACGGCCAACCCGTCTTCTTTGGCTGCTGCAATTTCGATGGCGGTAAGGAAATTTTCGCGCCCATCGGTTCGGATAACCCCCATAGGCAGTTGCGAACCGGTAAAAATAACGGGCTTGTTCAGATTTTCGAGCATAAAGCTCAGAGCCGAAGCCGTATAAGCCATTGTGTCGGAGCCATGCAGCACCACAAAGCCATCGTAATGTTCGTAGTTCTTTTCGATAACACCAACTAACTCGATCCAAAAATCGGGCTTAACATTTGATGAATCTATCAGATTTTCAAACGAATGGAAATCAATCTTGTAATCAAAAGACCTTAGTATGGGCATCTGCTCATAGATATTTCCAAAATCAAAAGGAACTAAGGCACCGGTTTCTATATCTTTGGTCATTCCAATGGTGCCGCCGGTGTAAATGACAAGGATTGTGGTTTTTTCTTCAATCATATCTCCTTGATCTTGAATAGATTCATTGCATTCTGAGTGGTTTTTTGGGCCAGCTCTTCCATGCTGATTTCTTTGATATCGGCAAGACAGCGGGCTGTTTCAATGAGAAAGCTGCTTTCGTTTCGTTTTCCGCGATGCGGTGTTGGGGGTAAAAACGGGCTATCCGTTTCGAGCAAAAGATAATCTGTCGGAATCTGTTTAATTACTTCGGGGAGTATGGATTTTTTATAGGTGATGACACCGCCGATGCCCAATAAAAACCCCATATCCATGATTCGCCGGGCATCGTTGTCATTTCCGCTGAAACAATGAAACACACCTTTTAGTCGGCCATCCTGGGCATCTTCAACAAGTTGAAGGATGAGTGGGAAAGCCTCACGAGTGTGGATGGCCACAGGTAAATCCATCTCTTTGGCCCATTCGAGCTGAAGGCGAAAAGCCCTGAGCTGTGCATCGAAAAATGTTCTATCCCAATAAAGATCAATCCCGATTTCGCCAATAGCGCAATATTTCCGACAACTCAGTTGATGCTCAACAACTTTTAGCTGAAGCTCTGCATCGCCTTTCACAGAAGTGGGATGCAAACCCATCATAGGTAAACATTTGTCCGGATAACAATCGCAAAGCGCGAGCAAGGCATCCACACTATCCTGATCAATGTTGGGCAGCAATAATTTGACAATCCCGGCATCAAAGGCACGGCCGAGCATGGCGTCGCGGTCGCGGTCAAATTGTTCGAGGTAAAGATGGGTATGCGTATCTATCCATTGCATGCCACAAAGGTAGGGATATTTGTTTTTCACCGACACTTTTCCTGACGATTTCGGACATACCAGCGTATGCCGGAAAGGCTTACCTTTGCATGGTTAATGTGATTGATTTTGAAAGTCCTTGTCATCCGATTCAGCTCCATCGGCGATATTGTCCTCACCAGTCCGGTTA
Organism: Bacteroidales bacterium; assembly: GCA_039811545.1. GTDB lineage: Bacteria > Bacteroidota > Bacteroidia > Bacteroidales > F082 > JALNZU01. The sequence goes on from JBDHYV010000014.1 coordinate 3,038, forward strand.
TTCGTTGTTTGAAAAACCAAATCCCGGACATTGAGATACATGTGTTGACAAAACCGCGGTTTAAAAGCATTTACGAGGAAAGTCCTTATATCAGCCGGGTGATGACACTCGATGGGCATTTCCCAACGATGATCAGACGATTGAAAGTCGAGCGTTATGATTTTGTGGCCGATTTGCACAACAATCTGCGTTCGTGGAGGGTGCGACTGGCTCTGAGAGTGAGAAGCAAAGGGTTTCCAAAACTTAACCTCCGGAAATATTTATTGGTTCGGTTCAAAATCAACCTTTTGCCCGACATCCATATCGTTGATCGTTATTTTAAAGCCGTCCGACCTCTTGGTGTAATCAACGATGGGGCAGGGCTCGATTTTTTTATTGCTGAGCGCGATCGGATGAAAATAACCGATTTGCCCGAGTCTTTTCGGCAAGGATACTACGCTTTTGTGATTGGCGGCAATCATTTCACAAAAATTCTTCCAGCGCATCAGATAGTGCGTGTCATCGAGCGATTAGACCGTCCGGTGGTACTGCTTGGCGGTAAAGAGGATATGGAACGGGGAGACGCAATTCAGTCTATGACAGGGTCAAAAACATGGGACAGTTGTGGCACCTTCAGCTTGGGGCAGTCGGCATGGCTCATTGAACACGCACTTGGTGTGATTACCAACGATACCGGCCTGATGCACATTGCCGCTGCTTTGCACAAACCAATCGTTTCCGTTTGGGGCAACACAGTTCCGGAATTCGGGATGTATCCCTATTTGCTTGATAAGCCCGAACGTATGGCGATTATCGAAATTAAAGGGCTATCATGCCGCCCATGCAGCAAAATCGGATATCCGGCTTGTCCGAAAGGTCATTTCGACTGCATGGAACGCCTCAGCCCCAACGAAATAGCCGCTCAACTCCACAAGGTGGTTTTGGGCAAATAGGCTGAAATTAAAATATAAAAGGCCGCCTTTTTTGGACGGTCTTTTATTGTTTTCGCGGAATATCAGAAGCTTACGTTGGTCACTTTTGCCGAAACATTAAAGGTTTTTCGCAGGGTTCCGCCTGAATAGCTTCCACCGGAATACAGGCCATCCGTTGCTGTTCCGCTATGGTTTCCGCCGGTGTAAATGGTGTAGCCGGTTCCGGGCACTACCTTATCCGATGAGAAGACAATGGAGTAATAATTACGTTTTGGTTGAAAAGTAAGCATATCCTCGCCGGCTGCATTCTGAATGTGGAAGAGGGTGGAAGATGACAATTGCTGGTAAAACGTGATTTTCAGGCTATACTGAGCCGAAGTGTTTGACGGGGCTTGCGTCATGAAACTGTTAGTTCCGGAAATGACGAGAAAGCCACCGTTTACATTGCAGGTTCCGTTATAATCCAACCCCACTTCCGGCGAGGACGGAGGCCCGTGAACGATGATGGTACCACCGGTAATCAGCACATTTCCGTTACTGTCAATACCATCTCCGCCGGTAGTATTCACCACAATATAACCATCGTTAAAAGTAGCTAAGCTGCCATCGTTACCTTCGCCGCCAAAGCCAAAAGTAGCGTTGATGCAATCGTCACTCGATTTGATATGAATATTGCCGCCATTAAACGTGATAAAAGGAGCTTCAACCCCTTCGACCGAATTGAGGATGTCGAGTACGCAATTATTAATGATGATGGAGTTTTCGGCTTTTATGCCATCGTCGGACGAACTGATGGTGATATTTCCATTTTCGATGATGACATCCACATCAACCTTCATTGCTTTGGCTTCGGCATAATTGGCATTTGAGCCGCTGCCGCTCACCAAAAGGCGTGCGCCGGTGGTGGTGATTTGAATCGTGGGCGATGTTTCAGCCGTTCCAATCAAAATATGACGGTCAGCCGAAACTCCCTTTCCGGCTTTGCCTGAGCTTGAAGTAGTGAGTTGACCACTAAAAAGCTTGATGTCGTTGTCGGCCGAAAGGCAGGTGGCCACATAAGCATCGGCTTGCCCTGATGGGTTAGTGTAAACGGCACCAATGCCTGTGCTGGTGATGTTGACCGTGCCGCCTGTCATCACAATGTCGGCATCGGCCGAGATTCCTTTGCCGGCTTTTCCGCTGCTGGTAATTGTAAGCTCGGCACCGCTCAGGCTTACGCTTCCTTCTGCCTTGATGGCAGTACAATACGACGGATCATATCCCGAGCCTGAAGGTTCAAGCACCGCATCGCCGGTGGTATGGATGGTAATCTGGCCACCGCTGAGCAGGATATTCTGGTCGCCTTTGATGCCCTTGGACTGGTTACCGTTCATGGTAACATTGATGGTTCCTCCCAAAATGGTGATGGTGCTGTCGGCGGCAAGACCTTTCACATCGGCAGAGGCCAACTGCATACTGATGTTGCCGCCGCTGATCTCCATGATGCCAACATCTGCATCAATGCCATCGCCGGAAGCTGTAACCTGCACTGTGCCACCTTTCATGAAAAAGCCGTCCTTGCCGTGAATTCCATCGAGTACCGCACTGGAAACAGTGATTGTGCCATCTTCAATTTCAATCTCGTCATCGCTGCGGATGCCATGCTGAGCGTTCCCAAACCCATTGACAATCAGATTGCCAGAGCCTTTGAAAATAAGTTGTGCCTCGCTGAACAAGGTTGCTTTCTGGTCTTCACCATTGGGTGCGGGTGCATATTGCGGACCATCAGTCAAGGTATTTGTGGTTCCATCGGCGAGGATGATGGTGGTTTTTTTCTTCGATTGAAGATTGAGTGGCGGCCCTTCGGGGTTAGTGATCGAAACTCCATCTAATATCAGATTATACCGCTTGGCGGTATATGTTTTAAACATGCCATTTGATGTGCTGCCGCTCAGTCTGAAGTTAATATCCTGAACTGAAGTGGTTGCATTCACCGTTACTTTTGCGCCCACCGCATTCACTGCAACGCCCTCAAAAGCCAACGGATTGATAATACGCGCTGTTTCTTCCTCAAAGATAATGTCAACTGTCTGCGAATCTGCACCGAAGGTGATGCTGTCAATTTCGCTTAACGGAAAAGAGTATTCCGTTCCCAAAATTTTAAAAAAGGCTATTGTGCCGTCGGTGCTGAAATAAACACTGTCGGTGCTGGTTACAGGGGCACCAAGGGTAGTTTTCCCAGCCAGATGAAGATACATCTTTTCCTGAGCATTGAGGCAAAACACGACCATCAGGAAACTGAACAAGAGGATGTGCTTTTTCATTGTTTGACGAATTTAACCGTGGATTGATGAACACGTAAAAGATAAAGACCAGAACTAAGACTGCCGACATCGAGCGAATGGGTTGGCTGTCCTATTTCACTTTCCATAACAAGTGAGCCATCGGCTTTGTAAACAACAGCTTTCCGGGCAAATTGAGGAATACCGCTCATAAAAAGTACCGAATGAACAGGCGAAGGTGACACCACAAGGGTTTGAAGTTTGGATTTCGACAATCCGGTTTCGGTATCAAAAACAATTTTTTGAATCTCGGGCAGGGCAAAGGCCGCCATGGCACCCGTTCTGGGCTGAAGCACCAGCTCGCTCGGATTGAAATGTAGGTTTTGGATGTTGCTGAGCAACTCCGTGTGAGTCTGGCCGCTCTTTTGGTGTATCTGAAGTTGTTGACCCTTCGTCAGAAAAGGGGCGAAAAACAACATACACAAAAGAACGGGCATAAAAGGATAGTGTTTCATTGTTTTGGTAAGGTTGAAGGTGGTACAATATAAAATAACTGGTAATATGTTAATATTCAATAAGTTAAATATTTTAACACAAAGCTACTTATAAAAATGGTGAAGCGAATGTTTTTTAATTCAAAGAAACATCCAAATCAGTTAACGGTTTCCGGGCTTGCCGAATCCTGTTTTTGAGTGTCGTTGAAATGATTGGTCAGAATTTGGGCTTTAGCCGGCCCGACTACTGCTACCAGTTCATCAAAGCCAGTTTCCGACACTTTTTTGTACGATTTGAAATGTATCAGCAACTTTTGGGCTGTATGCTCACCTATTCCTTTTATCCGGTTGAATTCACTTTGCAGAAAACCCCTTTCGAACTTCTTTCGGTGATGTGTGATGCCAAAGCGGTGGGCTTCATCGCGCAAAAACTGGATTAGCCGCAGCGACTCCGATTTTTTGTCAATATAGACCGGAATACTGTCGCCCGGGAAATAGATTTCTTCGAGCTTCTCGGCAATTCCGATAATGGCAATTTTGCCCCGGAGACCAAGTTTTTCGAGGGTTTTCACGGCAACACTGAGTTGTCCCTTGCCACCGTCAACCACAATCAACTGTGGCAGAGGTTTTTCGTCTTTGAGCAACCTGCTGTAACGCCTTTCAATGATTTCTTCCATCGAGGCAAAATCGTTGGGCCCTTCCACCGTCTTGATGTTAAAATGCCGATACTCGCTTTTGTTAGGTTTGGCACTTTTAAACTGAACCATGGCTGCAACGGCAAAGTCTCCCTGAAAATTAGAATTGTCGAAACATTCGATCACTTCGGGTATCTCGCTCATTCTGAGGTCTTTTTGTAATTGCAGCAAGATGCGTTTCTGATGTCGCTCGGGATCAACTAGGCTGCGTTGTTTTTCGGTTTCAAGCTTAAAGTATCGCGCATTGTTTTCCGAAAGCTCGAGTAGTTGTTTTTTTTCTCCTTTGCGCGGAACGATAATCTTCATGTTTTCGGGTCTGTTTTCAATCTGCACAGGCACAATAATTTCGCGGGCAGTTGTTCCAAAGCGCAGATGAAGGTCATTGATCACGATTGAGAGAATCTCGGCCGGACTCTCGTCTAATTTCTTTTTAACTTCCACCGAATGAGATTGAATCACAGCACCCTCCACCACCCTGATGAAGTTAACCCATGCCACAGCGGGCTCATCCACAATGCTATACACATCCACATTGCTAATACCAATGCCCACCACTGTGGATTTGCTTTGGTAGTTTTCCAGAATCTGGAGTTTCTCTTTGATTTCTTGAGCCTTTTCAAACTCAAGTTTATCGGCATGTGCCATCATTCGGGCTTTCATCGCCCGCAACAATCCTTGCAACTGTCCCTTAATGATCAGCCGGATTTCGCGAATCATCTCGTCATACTCTTCACGGGTTTGCAGTCCTTCGCAAGGGCCTTTACAATTCCCGATATGGTATTCCAAGCACACTTTGTATTGTCCCCTTTTGATGGCGTTTGGTGATAAATTAAGGCTGCATGTACGAAGCGGATAAAGCTGACGGATGAGTTCAAGCAAGGTTCTCATCATTCGTCCCGAAGCGTAAGGGCCGTAATATTCGCTCCCGTCCTGAATCAGATTCCTTGTCGCAAAAACCCGCGAAAAAGGCTCATTTTTAATACAAATAGAAGGATAGGTTTTGTCGTCCTTCAACAAAATATTATAGCGCGGCTGCAACTCTTTAATCAGGTTATTTTCGAGCAGCAAGGCTTCCGACTCGCTCGCAACCACAATCACTTTGATGTCGCGTATGCGCCTGACCAATACCCGAACTTTGCCGGTTTGTTCTTTGGTAAAGTAGCTGTTCACCCGCTTACGTAGATCTTTGGCTTTACCTACATAAATCACCCTTCCATCCTCATCAAGGTATTGATATACACCGGGTTCGTGTGGTATTGAAGCCAAAATGGGTTGCAAAGGATGAGCGTCGTTCATAAAGTGTTCTACCTGCTGTGGACGGTTTCTTTCTGCAAAAATAAAGGAAAAGTATATTTGTTCGTTTTGCATGTCGGCGAAACGCTTCCGGCTATGCTCGGCGTTTGGTTGAGTATCATCACTGTTCATCTCAAGTTGATGCAGCCGTTGGTGATTGATCTTCGATGGCAGAAAAGTTTACCTTTGTGTGAATAATTACGTCACCATGTCGGAACTGACCCAAATACAAGCACCCATACGCGACGATCTTAGCCGCTTCGATAAGGTGTTTCGCAATGCGATGCGCTCACCCATTCCGCTGCTCGATAAGGTAACGGCTTACATCACTCGCACCAAGGGAAAGCAGATGCGTCCGATGTTTGTTTTGCTTTCGGCAGCCATTAACGGCGGAATCAACGAAAGCTCTTATCGGGCGGCCACCCTCATCGAGATGCTTCACACCGCCACCTTGGTTCATGATGATGTGGTGGACGACTCGAACGAGCGGCGTGGGTTTTTCTCTATTAATGCGTTGTGGAAGAATAAGATAGCCGTCCTTGTTGGCGATTACCTGCTTTCGCGGGGGATGTTGCTGGCACTCGAGAACAACGACTTCGAACTGCTGCGCATTGTGTCGCAGGCGGTCAAAGCAATGAGCGAAGGCGAACTGCTTCAGATTGAAAAAGCACGCCGCCTCGATGTAGAAGAAAAGGTGTATTTCGAGATTATCGAAAAAAAAACCGCTTCGCTCATCGCTTCGTGCTGTGCTGTGGGTGCAGCTTCGGCAGGAGCACAGCCTGAACTTATCGAACAGATGCGCCTTTTTGGAACTTATGTCGGCATTGCTTTCCAGATCAAGGACGATATTTTCGACTTCCAAGACACCCGAACGATTGGCAAACCAACAGGCATTGACATTAAAGAGCGCAAAATGACCCTGCCACTCATCTATCTACTCAACACAAGCACGGCCTCCACCCGCCGCCACATTATCAATCTGGTAAAAAACCATAACCACGAACCGGTCAAAGTACACGAAGTATTGGAAATGGTACGTCGTTCGGGGGGTATTGATTATGCCACGGTCAAGATGAATGACTATATTACTTTGGCTCTCAAACAGCTTGACGGTTTGCCCCAGTCGGCAGCCCTCGACTCGCTCAAACTCTTAGTAGATTACAGCATCAAACGAAGCAAATGATCACGGCTTAGCCGCAATCCATTTCAGACAAATTTTTTTCTCAACACGAATAAAAAAGCCGTTATTCTGATCTGAGAATAACGGCCAAAATATCAACGACTCTGCTCATTTAATCCTGCAATGCGGCTAAGAAGCGTTCGGCTTCCAGGGCAGCCATACAGCCTGTTCCGGCAGCCGTGATGGCCTGACGGAAAACCTTGTCCTGCACATCGCCACAGGCAAAAATTCCGGGCACATTGGTGGCCGTTGAGTCAGGTTTTGTTTTGATATAGCCCGTTTCGTCCATATCGAGCACTCCTTCAAAGAGGTCGCTGTTGGGTTTATGGCCAATGGCAACAAAGAATCCGTCAATATCAATTACACGTTCCTCCTGTGTCCTATTGTTGATAAGTACGGCACCTTTGAGGGTTTTCATAAATCCCGTTTCGGTTCCAAAAAGCTCTTTGGTGTTATGGTTCCACAGCACTTCGATGTTGGGAGTGTTCAGCACACGGTTTTGCATGGCCTTTGAGGCGCGCAATTCGTCGCGACGTACGATAAGGTACACTTTTCTGCACAATTTGGCCAGATAAGTGGCTTCTTCGGCGGCGGTGTCACCGCCGCCCACAACGGCCACATCTTTACCTTTATAAAAGAAGCCGTCGCAAGTGGCACATGCCGAAACACCTCCACCCTTGAATTTTTCTTCCGACTCTAAGCCCAGGTATTTTGCAGTAGCACCCGTTGCGAGGATGAGGGTTTCAGCCAGCATCTCGCGACCTTCGTCGTCTTTCACCCTGAAAGGTCGCACACTGGCATCCACTTCCACGATAGTGCCCCAACGGCTTTCGGTTCCAAAGCGTTCGGCTTGTTCTTTGAGTTGATTCATCATCTCAGTGCCGGTGATGCCTTCTGGATAGCCCGGAAAGTTTTCGATCTCCGTGGTAGTCGTCAATTGTCCGCCAGGCTGTATTCCTTGATAAACAACAGGTTTCAGATCAGCACGGGCTGCATAAATGGCAGCCGTGTAACCGGCAGGACCCGATCCGATGATGAGGCACTCGATTTTTTCTTCCTTCATAGGTATTGAATATTTATTGCGTTTGGTTTCAAGTTAAGCGAAAATAATGCCAATGCAAAAGTCGGAATTTTTTCTGACGCAGATGCCTTTTTGTCCGATATTCGGTCTGACAGGCTGTCGTTTGTAACAATATCCACCCATTCACTATGGTTCTTCATGGCTATTGTAGCTAGGTTTTGTCCGAAAAAAGAAGTTGACACGAAAAAACTTGCAAAAACAGGAGAATGTTGTACCTTTGCAGCGCATTTTTGCAATTACGGGGTGTGGTGCAGTTGGCTAGCATTCTTGCATGGGGTGCAAGCGGTCGCCCGTTCGAGTCGGGCCACTCCGACAAAACACCTTCCAAAAGGAAGGTGTTTTTTTTGATTTCACATCTTTGACTATTACCCACTTTTTCACGCGTTGCAGAGCCGTCACCCGAAAAATGATTACTTTTGGCTTTCCTCATTTTATTAAGCCATGAAAAAACGTACACAAATCATCATTCTGGTTCTTCTCCTCATTTTTGGACTAATCCAGTTCATCAGACCCCAACGGAATCAGCAAACCAACCCAAGCCGTTACGATATTCTGCATAAGACTAATACCGAATCGGTTGTGGAATCTTCGCTTCATCAAGCATGTTACGACTGTCATTCAAACAACACCGTTTATCCCTGGTATGCAAGCATTGCTCCTGTTTCGTGGATGATTGGCAAACACGTGAAAGACGGGAAAAAACATCTCAATTTTTCGGAATGGATTCTCTATCCAAAAGACAAACAGTTGCACAAGATTGATGAGATCGTTGAAGTTCTCCAAGAAAGCGATATGCCACCGGCATTTTATACGATGGTTCACCATGAGGCCAGATTGGATGAAACCAACAAACAGCATCTGCTTAATTGGGCTCGAGAGTTAAAATCGAAAATTACAACCTCCATTTCCGAATAAGGAATAATATCTACGAGCCGGACAACCCATGTTTTCCCCATACAAAAACCTATCTGCCATGAAACATCTTCCGCTACTTCTTGGAATGAGCCTGATTGTGCTGGGCTTGATCAGCATCTCGTGCCGCAGTACAAAAACCGTTTCGCCTAAAAAGCCGAAGTTGACGGTAGAAGATCATGCTTCTGAAGAATATCGTTTTCCGCCTGGAGTTTATTACAAACTTCATCTTCCGGACAATATGGACGATTTTTCGGAGTCTGCCCCAATAAAATCACTGACCGAAGCCGGGATTTCTTTCACCGACCTATGGTTTAAGCGTGGGGGGCGTAGCTGTCGGCCTCCGGGCAGCGATCATGCGATGATGGTGATGGTTGAGCCGGTGCTCATCATTCGTTCGGATCAAGCTGATTTGCGATTGCTGTCAAAGGGCTATACCGAAATCCGGATGCCTGACATGGGAAGTTGTGCATATTCGGTGAAGCATTACAAGCTTCGTTAAGGCTCGCTCTTTGGCGGATGATACACGACATTGAGGTCGTTTCGGTCGGGTTCGGGAACCTCCCAATACGGCTTTTCATCGGCCGATTGTTGCAAGATGCTCGCATCTATCTGGTTTTCATCGTCTTCGTGGTTTTCCCATGAATAAAGTTTACGTTGAGGCCCTTCCGTACGGTAGAAAACAGCCAAAATGATTCCGGCCACCATTCCACTTAGATGCGACTCCCAGGAAATATTTTGTTGAGGAAAAAATTGTGGAAATATGCCCCACACGAAGCTCCCGTAGAGGAAAACCACAATCAATGACAATGCCATGAGGCGCGTTTCGCGACGGATGATTCCGCTAACAAGTAAAAATGATGATAGGCCATAAATGACGCCGCTGGCTCCAATATGAACCCCTCCCCTTGCGCCAAGCCAAACCCACAAACCGGTGAGCAGAGTAACGAGCAGCAGAATGCGCACTGCAATCACGCGATAAAAATAAAATAACGCCCCGCCTAAAACCAGCATCGGAAGGCTGTTTGCCGCCAGATGTTTCCAATCGCTGTGAATAAAAGGCGACAAAAGAACACCGGGCAATCCATCGGCATGAAGTGGGTGAATGCCATAGCGCGAGAAGCTGATTCCGAAAAGCCATTCGGTGAAGGCCACCAGATACATCAGCACAAGCAGGATGAACGGCACAAAAAAACTTTTCAGCAGGGCTCTTTCTTCTCTTTGCATTTCAGCACAATGATTAGTCTATTGAGTACCATCAAATATACTGCCACGAACTCACAATGTTAATCATTTAATTGTTTTGACCGTATTTGATTAAATATCAAAGCAATGCTAACTGACAAATCATCCCGGCTCCATTTTTTCAGCCCGTTTCGATGGTTCGGATGTATTAGAATGAAAAAAGGAGCAGTCGGGCTGCTCCTTTACGTTATAGGCTTATTTTAGTGGGTTAGCTGCATTTGGAATAGCCGCACGATTTGCAGGTGAGGCATCCGTCCTGATAAATCAGGCTTTTGTTATCGCCACATTCAGGACAGATTTTCCCTTCCGAAACTGTTCCATCGGGGATATATTTTTTCAAAGCCCTGACGACGCCATTTTTCCAAGTGTTGATGGTGTCTTCGTCAAGTGTAAGGTTCTGCACTAATTCGATAGCGTAAGGCAGGGGCATACCGTGGCGCAAAATCCCCGAAATGAGCTTGGCATAGTTCCAATATTCTTTGTTAAAAGAGCGCGAGAGGGCTTCCACTGTAACTTTATACCCTTGACGGTCTTCAAACTGAAAATCATATCGTGCCTTTTCACTTTTATTTTTTTCGCGGATGACCCATCCATTTTCAACCCAAGGGGGCAGGAAAAAGTCATCGGCCTTTCCGGTAAAAATTTCGTAAGGTTTCCCATTCAGCTTACCTACTACTGCCACCCATTTTTCATAGTTATTCTGAAAACGAACCACATCAGCTTCAAGGCGTTTGGGTCGTTGAGGAGCTTGTGTTTCTCTAAATTCGTCTTGTGCCGACTGAACTTTTTTCTCATCGGCACTGACCAAGACGCCTGTGCGCGATCCATCACGATAGATGGTCATACCCTTACATCCGCTTTCCCATGCTGTCTGATAAATCTGGCTGACTAACTCCTCGCTTACATCATTTGGCACATTCACCGTTACGCTGATAGAATGATCTACCCATTTTTGGATATCGCCCTGCATTTTCACCTTGCTCAGCCAGTCAATATCGTTGGAAGTAGCTTTGTAATAAGGTGAATTTTTTATGAGCTCCTGCAGTTGTTCATCGGGATATTCTTTCACAGCCTGCACATCGTAGCCATTGGCTTCGAGCCAGGTTTCAAATTTAGGATGAAAGACGTTGTATTCTTCCCACGAATCGCCCACCTCATCGGTGATGCTTACCTTAACATTGATATCGTTTGGGTTAACCTTACGGCGTCGTTTATAGCTGACCAAGAACACAGGTTCAATTCCTGATGTTGTTTGTGTACAGATACTTACGCTTCCTGTAGGGGCAATAGTAAGCATGGCAATATTGCGTCGGCCCACGCGGCACATTTTTTCATAGAGGCGTGGTGCTGCCTCACGGATTCGTCCGATGAAGGGATTATTTTTTTCCCGTTCTGCATTATACACCTCAAAGGCTCCCCGCTCTTCGGCCATATCCACCGAGCTTCGATAGACTTCTAATGCCAATAGTTTATGTACTTCTGTGGAGAAGCTGATGGCTTCGTTCGATCCATAGCGTAGGCCTAAAGCTGCCAACATATCACCTTCGGCGGTGATGCCGATGCCTGTGCGGCGACCCTGGAGTGTTTTTTTGCGGATATTCTGCCACAAACGGTATTCCACTCCCTTAACTTCCATCGTTTCGGGGTCTGCATCAATTTTATGGAGGATAGCATCAATTTTTTCCGTTTCCAAGTCAATGATATCGTCCATGATGCGTTGTGCCATACGGGCGTGTTCGCTAAAAAGCTCCACATTGAACGATGCCTGTGGGGTGAAGGGGTTTTCCACATAACTGTATAGGTTGATGGCGAGCAGCCGGCAACTGTCGTAGGCACAAAGCGGGATTTCTCCACAGGGGTTGGTCGAAAGGGTTTTGAAGCCTAAGTCGGCATAAGAGTCGGGGATGCTTTCGCTAAGGATAGTATCCCAAAACAGAATCCCCGGTTCGGCGGAGGCCCAAGCGTTGTGAATGAGCTTATCCCAAAGTCGGCGGGCATCAATTTCCTGCACAAACCATGGGTTGTTGCTATTGATAGGATATTGCTGTGTAAATGTGCTGCCCTCCTTCACTGCTTTCATAAACTCATCGGTGATCCGCACGGAGATGTTGGCCCCTGTAACCTTACCCAGTTCCAATTTGGCATCCATAAACCGTTCGGCATCAGGGTGTTTGATGCTAATGCTCAACATGAGAGCTCCCCTGCGTCCATCTTGTGCCACCTCGCGCGTGGAGTTGGAATAGCGCTCCATAAACGGCACGACGCCTGTGCTGGTGAGGGCACTATTTTTAACAGGGCTTCCGGTAGGCCTGATGTGCGACAGGTCGTGTCCGACGCCACCGCGGCGCTTCATAAGCTGTACCTGCTCCTGATCAATTTTCATGATGCCGCCATAAGAATCTGAAGGTCCGTCGTTGCCGATTACAAAACAGTTGGAGAGCGACGAGACTTGATGATTATTCCCAATTCCGGCCATAGGACTTCCTTGTGGAACAATATAACGAAAGCCGCGAAGAACCTGAAAAATCTCTTCCTCAGAAAGGGGATTTGGATACTTTTTTTCAATGCGGTAAATTTCCGAGGCCAAACGATGGTGCATATCATCTGGCGTTAGTTCAAATAAGTTTCCCTGACTGTCCTTGAGTGCATATTTGTTCATCCAGACATTGGCCGCAAGGGCATCGCCCTTAAAATAATCCGTGGTGGCTTCGAGCACTTCCTTATGCCCGTATGTCTTGATGGCGTCTGCTGCATTTTCCATCTCTGTCGGGCTAACTGCTTTCCCCTCTGCCGGTGCTCCACCATCGTTTGGGTCTGCTTTATCCATTCTCATCCGCATTTCCTTCATTTTGTCATAAAAAGCATTCTCCTTTTCATCTCTGACTGAAGTTTCCAGACCTGCGAAAAGATTGTTTTCCATGATATCTCTGTGTGTGGTTAATTAAAAATCTTGATAACGTTTTGTCCCTAAATAGTTTGGTCTTTTAGCCCAATAAAAAATAGGGGTCTGCAAGTTACCATGAAAACTTATTATAAAGGATAATACCCGATTACCTCCACTTGCGATTTACAAACAGGTAGCTGTTGATAACTCGCCAACGGCAATGCAATCAAGGATTAGAGGGCATACATCGGCACTGATAAAAAACTTTGGCATGGGCTTGTTTTTGCATCGTCAGTTGCACATATTTCGTTGATTTTTTTGTATTTTATTGATTTACAACATCAACAAAAATTGCGCAATTTTATCTCATGGCGATTTAGAAATCGAGGTTGAACGAAAGATAGAAGACCGGTTTGTTGAAACGACCATCTTCAATGCCCCAGGCGATATCGGCTCTAACAAAATAGCCCAAAATCGTTGTTCTGGCTCCCAGTCCGAGCCCTCCGACGAGGGGCTCCTTTTGTTGTTCGACAGAGACGTTGAAAGGTCCGTTTTTAATATAATGTGTAAATAACACGTTTGAAGGATCATAAGGGTTTAAACCTGCCCATGCCGTCCCCGCATCGCCAAAAGCAAGCAGCTGGAAATTGCGCACAAAGGCCGAGCTGATGGGGTTATGAAAAAAATAGCTGAAAACCGGAAAGCGAAATTCAGAATTGAGTACGACAAAATTGGTGCCATTGCGAATGTTCTGATGAAAACCCCGCATATTGGTGGCCAGAGTTTGGTACGCATAATTGCGTGCAAAATCAATTGGTGTTTCGCGATTGAATTTTGGAACGAGCCAGTTATCAACACCACCCATATAATAGATTAGTTTATTCTTTCCAAAAGAGGTGCTTGCAGCCACTCGGTTTGCCCAGATAAAATTGCGGTGAAGGCGCTGATAATGCCGCAGATCGAAACCCAACACCACCAGATTGGTCATTTCTTTGCCAACAAGCTGATAATATTCGCCAAATAACTTCCAACGCATTCCAGTGTTAAGGTTTAAGCTCACCTGCTTCGTATCGTCAAACACCACTTCGCCGCGAAGGCCTCCCCAGTTTTCGTATTCATTTTTCTTTTTCAGGCTGTTTTGGTCAACCGACAGATAGACTTTCATATCATTGCGATAGATGGCTGTGGCCTTCAGTGTAAGGGTTTCTTTCAGGGGCCAGCCGAGCACATAAAAAGCTTGATGGGAGTGAGTCCGGGTGTAATAATTTTCGGTTGTTTCGTCCACACTTTGCCGATGCAACACAATTTGCTTATCGAGGCGGTTTTTCAAATTGCTGAAAGTGAGGGCATATTCATTGTTAATCAGGCTGTTGTTGAGTCGCACTCCAATGCCGATGCGATAATCTTCGAGAAGGTCAATCAAGTTAACGCCCATCACCGCGTTAAAGCCCGGATTGAGATAAATAGGCGAGCCGCCACCCGAAAAAGGCTGATAGCTGTGGTTGATATAAGTGAAATCAATCTGCGTAACCAATTGATCGTAGAAATATTCAACTAAATAGTTTCGCCGTTTGGGTGGGGCTTTCTTTTCCTGATTTGTTACTTCTTTTCCTTGATTGAGCAAAGCCGTTCGCTGTCTTCCGGTGAAGACCAAAGAGCCCTGCCGTTGTGAGGCCGCTGGTGGCAAAAGGCTGTCGTTCGGCACTATTGGCCTGAAAACGGATCTAAAACGTTTTTGAAAAACAGTTTCTGCAAAGGGTGTCTTCTGCCGTTTTTGAAAATCGGAAAAAAGCTGCCGCATATACTCGGTTGAGTCGCGCAAACCAAAGCCCGAACTGCTGAAGTCGTTATTGGTGAGCCGGTAAAGTTTCTGGCGATCGTTGTGCCAGGCTGTAACGAACTGATGTTCAGAAAAATCGGAGCCGGTAAAATAGAGAATATTCGTGGTGAATCCTGTGCGTGGTTCCGACTCCATGAAATAGCGATAATGCACAAGGGTATCCACAAAAGCAATGGTGCTGTCAAATCTGCCGGAAAATAGGTTGTAAAATCCGTTTTGATCACTCAGGTATTCGATGAATCCGGCCTTTTGCTGTTTTGGCGATTTTTCATTGGCTAAAGGAGTGTCGGTAAGACGTTTTAAAACCGGGATTCGGGTTTGCAAATCATAGGCAAAAAGGTCGAAAGTCTTTCCCTGTTCTTCGGGATCAGTCTGCACCTTGAGGGTATCCGAGGTGCGATTAGAGCTAAACACTAAAAGTTTGTTCCCCTGCATAAATACCGGTTCGAGGTCGGTATAATAATCATAGGTGATTTGTTGATGACTGTTTGAGGGGATATCATACACATAAATATCGGGCTTCCCTTTTCTGACGGCAGCCATA
>JBDHYV010000015.1:0-18175 GCA_039811545.1 Bacteroidales bacterium
TTGGCACAAAGTGGTCAGGGGTGCGGTGGACAAGGTCTGTTTGTTGATAAAAACAAAAACGGCATTTGCGATTTTTATGAGTCGCGTAGCAACGGGAACAACCCACAATTTGGACGTGGGCGGGGAGCCGGACGCGGCATGGGGCCATGCAATGCCATGGGCAGAGGTCGCCAGGGTCTTGGCAGAGGTTGGCAGGGTCGCGGAATGGGAAGAGGAATGGGATGGCAACAGCCTGCTGCAGCCCCAACCGACACAACGCCTTCTAAAGCACAATAATTTACAGGAATCATTGAGAAACAGGAGCCGCGTTGTAACTTTGTCAGTTCCTGTTTCTCAATCGTTCCAACGATGGCCTCAATGACTGACGACCGGCATCTGGCAGAAGCCCTCAGACAGAAAGACGAAAAAGCGTTTTCGGCTTTTGTCATGGGTTTTCAGCCAATGGTTGCACGGGTTATCTTCAAAATTACGGGCGATATGGACGACACCAACGACTTGACACAAGATGTTTTTCTGACGGTTTGGGAACAGATAGATGATTTTCGCGGCGAGGCTTCCTTGACCACATGGATCTATCAGTTGGCAACCAATAAAGCCCTTAATCATCTGAAATGGAAAAAAAGAAGACAGTTCTTTAGTTTATCATACTGGATTTCAGACACAAAAAACACAGCTTTCCCAAAAAGCCTGAACGATGCCCCCGGCCGGCTGATGCGTGAAGACGACAGCAACGCCATTGCCGCAGCCCTTGACCAGCTCCCCTATCATCAGAAAGCCGCTTTTGTGCTTTCGAAAAGCGAAGGATTGAGCAATCACGAAATAGCCACCATTTTAGGACTGAGCGTTTCAGCAGTTGAATCGCTCAACTTCAGAGCAAAACAAAATCTGACACGGCTGTTAAAAACCTATTACCAACACAAAACCACCTGAATCATGAAAGCCACAACCCAATGCGAGCATACCGAAAAAATCATCGGCAGCCTGCTCTCAGGCGAGGAGCCATCTGTTGTTCTGGCCCGGAATGAAGCACATCTCACCCATTGCCCGGTTTGTCGCACGGTCTTCGAGCAGTTGCCTCGAGATTTGGAACAATGGCAAGACGCCGAAGTGACATCGCTTTCGCTAAAGTCGCTTTTTCCACACAATGTTGCGCAGCCTGTTCGTTACCGTTCCATTGTGGTGCGAAGCGTGTTAACTGCCGCTGCAGCCATCGTGGCAGGCCTCCTGTTGAGCAGGTTTCTTGTGCCGGAGCCAATTCCCGATTTGCAAAATATCGCACAGGATTATGCCTTGTTGGTAACGACAGACAACAGTTTTCCGGTCGAATTTTTCAACGAATAGCAAAGCCATGAAAAAACACCAATTCTATCGCTACGGATTTTATGCGGCTCTTTTCCTGCTCATCGCAATCGGGACTATTCTTATTGCAACCCTATCGCGAAGCAGGACTCCAAACGCAGAAAATCCGGCATTTATGCCCGGTATGGGCTTTGCTCAGTTTCGAAACACTATGGGTTTTGCTGCGGAACAAGCAGCAGTTTATGACGAATTGCTCAATGATTATCAAGGTCAAGTTCAGCCATTGCGGCAAAAGTTACATCAGGAACAGGCACTCATTTTTCAGCTTTTGTCGGATGAACAAACTGACACCGCCCAATTAAACAGTGCTTCGCTACGGTCGGCCATGCTCCAGCACGAGATACGGCTTGCCACTTTCGATCACTTGCAG
Organism: Bacteroidales bacterium; assembly: GCA_039811545.1. Taxonomy (GTDB): domain Bacteria; phylum Bacteroidota; class Bacteroidia; order Bacteroidales; family F082; genus JALNZU01. The sequence continues at coordinate 1,730 of JBDHYV010000015.1, forward strand.
AAAGTGAGCACTTTGGCCGGGCCGGATCAGCGGCGTCAATTGATTGGACTTTACAACAGACTGTTGCGCGAATCATCCGTCGAAATGGAACGAGGCGGAAGGCGTCATCGGATGCGCTGGGGGCAACGCAACTAAACTGCTTTCGGATAAAAAGGTTCAATATGCACTCCCACATGTGTTTGTGCGCCAAAACGCTTTCGCAATGCATCTTCAACAGCTGTGGCAATTTGATGCGAAGCCTCCACATCTAGAATTTTATCCACTTTCACATGCACCTCAATGGCAACCGACATCCCGATTTTTCGGGTGCGTAGCCGGTGAAAATACCTTACCCCTTGGTGTGCACGGATGATATCTTCGATTTCGCCAACTGTTTCGGGTGGCAAAGCGGTTTCGAGAAGTTCTTTAACGCTCGGAAGACCAACATCTACGGCCATTTTCATGATAAATAAACTCACTGCCATTCCGGCTAAGGGGTCGAGCACACGCCAATGTTCGCCCAAAAAAATAGCACCCCCAATACCCAAAGCGGTACCGATTGACGAAAACGCGTCCGAACGATGGTGCCAGGCATTGGCACGCAGGGCTTCGCTTTGTGTTTTACCCACGACTTTCATCGTATATCGGCAGAGCCATTCTTTTGAAGCAATCGAAATCAAAGCTGCATAAAGCGCAATTACACCAGGCTTGGCTATTGTTTCGCCTTCCACAAAAACCGAATACAACGCCCGCACTCCATCCCAAAAAATTCCAACCCCGACCACAAACAAGACAAAACTGATGATCATGGTGGCAAAAGTCTCATACTTGCCATGGCCATATTGATGGTTTTGGTCGCTGTCTTTGGCCGTTACGCCCACAAAGGCAAGCACTACAATGTCGGTAATGATATCCGACAAGGAATGAACACCATCGGCCAGCATGGCAGAGCTTTTCCCAACAACTCCGGCCAATATCTTTCCAGAGGTTAACAACACATTCAACACCAGCCCAATGAGTGTGGCCTGACGAATTTTTTGGTATCGTTTATCGTTTTGCATGTGGCATGAAAATTCAAAAATTTTACAAAATGTAAAAGTAAGTTTTTTTTCTTTGAGCGACTCACTCAGCGTCAATGGTGTATTCAAAAAAAATTAACAGCCTTAATATATAATTACCTGTTAACTCCTTTTGTATTTAATAATGACTGTGATTTATTTTCATATTTAACAATATTTGTATAAGTTTAATTCAATTTTATTGACTATGTATTTTTCTCATTATCTACACGTTATAAATTCATTTCATTTTTTCCGACAAATTTACTGAACCTTGCTAAAATGGGGTCGTTTATCTGAAACGATTCCAAATAAGACAATTTACCGCCTATCAATCGGTTTTCACAAGTTGACAAGGCTTCCAAATGGAGAAAAAAGCTTAATTTTACAGTCCGAAACGGAAAGGCAGGTTTTTAATTTTAAAAATTTGATTTTCAATACATTAATCAATGAATAGATTTTAAGATTTAGTAAAAATATCCTTAAAAAAACGTTTGGATGGAAAAACTCACAACAGCCTCTGAAGCCATTTCAAGGATTAAAGATGGCAGCACCCTGATGATTGGAGGGTTTCTTGGCGGAGGGGCTCCCCACAACCTGATTGCCGAGTTGATCAATCGCGATATTCGCAATCTCACCGTTATCTGCAACGACACTGATTTCCCCGATAAAGGGATTGGTTTGCTGATTACGCAAAAGCGGGTCAAGAAAGTGATTGTCTCGCATATTGGCACCAATCCCAATACCGGCGACCAGATGAACAAAGGCGAAATTGAGGTAGAATTCTCGCCTCAAGGCACTTTGGTTGAACGCATTCGGAGCGGAGGGGCCGGTTTGGGAGGAGTTCTCACCCCCACAGGCATAGGCACTATTGTTGCTGAAGGCAAAGAAATCATCACTGTGGAAGGCAAGGAATACCTGCTTGAAAAACCCCTCAGGGCCGAGTTTGCGCTGATTAAAGCAGGGATAGGCGACAGAATGGGTAATTTAGTGTATCATGGCACAGCCCGCAACTTCAACCCGGTGATGGCCACCGCTGCCGATTGTGTGATTGCCGAGGTAGAAAAGATGGTTGAACCTGGCGAGATTCCTTTAGACAATGTTCACACCCCCGCGATTTTTGTTGATTATATTGTAATAAATTAAACCCCATTTATTATGGAAGAAAAAGTATTAATCAGACTCAGAATGGGCTCAAACGATGCCCATTATGGCGGTAACCTTGTGGATGGCGCCAAGATGTTGCAACTTTTTGGCGATGTGGCCACCGAGCTGCTTATCCGTTTAGACGGCGATGAGGGCCTATTCAAAGCCTACGACAACATCGAATTTATGGCTCCGGTATATGCCGGCGAATTTATCGAAGCCGAAGGCACTATCACCCACATTGGTAAATCTTCGCGCAAAATGTCGTTCGAGGCCCGTAAAGTTGTTGTGCCACGTCCCGACATCTCGGCTTCGGCAGCCGATTTTCTTGAGACACCCGTAGTCGTGTGCCGCGCCACCGGCACCTGCGTCACACCAGTGAATAACCAACGTAAAAACAAACAATAAATATCATGGAAAAGCTGATTATCACGGCGGCTATATGCGGTGCCGAAGTACTGAAAGAACACAACCCGGCCGTTCCCTATACCATCGAAGAATGTGTGCGCGAAGCCAAGTCGGCTTATGAAGCCGGTGCCAGCCTGATTCATCTGCACGTTCGCTGGGACGACGGCACGCCAACACAAGACAAAGGCCGTTTCAAAGCCGTTATGGATGCTATCAAGAAAGAAATTCCGGATGTCATCATCCAGCCTTCCACCGGCGGAGCCGTCGGGATGACCGACGACGAACGTCTTCAACCCACCGAGCTCAATCCCGAAATGGCCACCCTCGACTGTGGCACACTGAATTTCGGCGGCGACGAAGTTTTTATGAATACCGAAAACACCATCAAATATTTTGGGCAACGCATGATCGAAAGAGGGATCAAACCCGAATTGGAAGTGTTTGACAAGAGTATGATTGACATGGCACTGCGTCTTCATAAAAAAGGATTTATCCAGATTCCTATGCACTTCGATTTAGTGATGGGCGTCAACGGAGGTATCTCGGGCGATCTTCGCGATTTTGTTTTCCTCAGACACAGCCTTCCTGCCGGAGCCACCTATACCGTGGCGGGTATCGGACGCTACGAGTTCCCCTTAGCTATGGCCGCCATCATTGACGGTGGGCACGTCCGCGTCGGCTTTGAAGACAACGTCTTTCTTTCAAAAGGAGTGCTGGCCAAAAGCAATGGCGAGCTTGTTGCCAAAGTGGTTCGCATGGCCAAAGAATTAGGACGCGAAATTGCCAACCCCGCCGAAGCCCGTCAGATATTAGGATTGAAACCACTCAAATAATTCGACATTTTTAAAAATCATATCATCAATGCAAGAAAAAGGTAATAAATACGGTACACACAGGGTAATTGAACCCAAAGGTGTTTTGCCACAACCGGCCAACAAGCTCGACAACAATATGGACAAAATCTGGGACAACGAAATCCTGATTGACGTTCAGACCTTGAACATTGACTCGGCCAGTTTCACCCAAATCAAACAACAAGCCGGCGGCGACAAGGCTAAGATTGCCGAAATCATGCTGGGTATTGTTGAAAAACAAGGCAAACACCGCAATCCGGTGACCGGTTCGGGCGGTATGCTTTTAGGCACGGTGGAGAAAATCGGCGATGCGTTGAAAGACAAGACCGATTTGAAAGTTGGCGACAAGATAGCCACCTTAGTATCGCTCTCGCTCACCCCTCTAAGGATTGACAAAATAAAAGAAATCAGACCCGATGTAGATCAGGTTGATATAGATGGCAAGGCAATCTTGTTTGAAAGCGGCATCTATGCCAAGATTCCGCAGGATATGCCGGAGGGATTAGTGCTTTCGGCGCTTGATGTGGCCGGCGCACCCGCCCAAACAGCCCGTTTAGTCAAGCCCGGCGACACCGTTCTCATCATTGGTGCCGGCGGCAAATCGGGGATGTTATGCAGCTACGAAGCCAAAAAACGCGCCGGTGTCACCGGAACAGTCATCGGCCTCTGCCATAGTGAAAAAAGTGCTAACAGGCTGAAAGAGCTTGGATTTTGCGACCATGTGTTCAGGGCCGATGCCACCCAGCCGGTGCAGGTACTCGAAACCATTGAAAAACTGACTAACGGCAAGATGGCCGATGTGACCATCAACAATGTGAACATTCCCGACACCGAGATGACGAGCATCCTCTGCACCAAAGACAGCGGCATGGTATATTTCTTCTCTATGTCAACCTCGTTTACTAAAGCCGCCCTTGGTGCCGAAGGTGTGGGCAGCGATGTAACAATGATTGTCGGGAACGGCTATACCAAAGGCCATGCTGAGATTACCCTCGCCCTGCTTAAGGAAAGCGAAAAACTCAGAAAAGTCTTTACCGAACTTTACGCCTGATCCATCCACGCATCAAAGGCGGATGCCACCGGACTTCATCAACAAAGCCGGTGGCATCCGTTGGATATAGAAACCACGCTTCCAAAGGCCTTTCCTGCCAATAGCAGGCAATTCCAAAAGCGTTTTATTTGACAAAAATAGACTATGAAAAAAGGCTGTAAATACGGAACCCATCGCGTGATTGAACCTAGCGGAACCTTGCCTCAACCGGCACTCAGGCTCGATAACAGCATGGAAATCTACGACAACGAACTCCTTATTGACGTTAAAACCCTCAACATTGACTCGGCGAGCTACACCCAGATACGGCAATCGTGTGAGGACGATGCGCAAAAGATGAAAGACCTTATCCTTTCCATCGTTTCCGAACGCGGCAAGATGCAAAATCCTGTTACCGGCTCAGGCGGTATGCTCATTGGAACCATCAAAGAAATAGGAGAACAATTCCCAGATAAAAAAATTAAAGTAGGCGACACTGTGGCTACTTTGGTTTCACTATCGCTCACCCCATTGAAAATCAACAATATCATCCATTTAGATCCTTTGAGCGACCAGGTTGATGTTCAGGCACAGGCAATTCTTTTTGCCAGTGGTATCTACGCCATTTTGCCGCCCGATTTTCCCGAGAAGTTGGCTCTTGCTGCTTTGGACGTAGCAGGAGCTCCGGCACAAGTTGACCGTTTGGTGAAAGAAGGCGACACCGTGTGCATCATCGGTGGTGGAGGAAAATCGGGGATATTGTGCTGCTATCAGGCCATGAAAAACGTTGGCTCTACGGGTCGGGTCATCGTAGTAGAATATTCGCAAGACAACGCCCGCCGCATTGCCGATATGAAACTCGCCCATCATGTGATTGTGGCCGATGCCACCAATGTGATGGATGTTTATCATAAAGTGATTGCCATCACGGGCGAGCGCGGCTGCGATGTAACCATCAACAACGTGAATGTTCCCAACACCGAGATGACCTCTATCCTCATCACCAAAGGACAGGGCACAATCTATTTTTTCTCGATGGCCACATCTTTTACCAAAGCCGCATTGGGTGCCGAGGGCGTGGGAAAAGACATCAACCTCATCGTTGGCAACGGTTATGCCAAAGGGCATGCCAACCTCACGCTGAACATCCTTCGCGAGTCGGAAGAAATACGCAACTTATTTGAGAAGATATACATTTAAACCATTATGAACAATACATTTTATCAAACCAACAGGGCCAGATTTTTCCCAAACGTGCCCGATGAGCAATGGAACGACTGGAAGTGGCAGGTGAAGCACCGGATCGAGACTTTGGAACAGTTGAAACAATACATTGACCTGACGCCGGAAGAAGAAGAGGGCGTGAAAGAGTCGCTCAAGACTCTACGTATGGCCATCACACCCTATTATCTTTCGCTCATTGACCCAGACAACAAGAATTGTCCGGTTCGCAAGCAAGCCATCCCCACCAAGGCTGAAACATACAAGGCAGTAGCCGACCTTTTCGACCCACTCTCGGAAGATGAGGATGCTCCGGTTCCAGGACTTACACACCGCTATCCTGACCGGGTTTTGTTTCTGATCACCGATATGTGTTCGATGTATTGCAGGCATTGCACCCGTCGTCGTTTTGCCGGGCAAAACGATGGCGAATCACCTTCAGATCGCATCCAGCAAGGCATTGACTATATCGCCCGCACTCCTGCCGTGCGCGATGTTTTACTTTCGGGAGGCGATGCCCTGATGGTGAACGACAAGATGCTGGAATCCATCATCAAACGTCTTCGCGAGATTCCACATGTGGAAATTATCCGCATCGGAACCCGCACACCCGTTGTGTGCCCGCAGCGTATCACCGATGACTTGGTGAATATGTTAAAAAAATATCATCCCATCTGGCTCAACACCCACTTCAACCACTCGAACGAGGTAACTACCGAGGCTGCCGAGGCCTGTGCCAAATTGGCCAATGCCGGAGTTCCGCTCGGGAACCAAAGTGTGTTGCTCAGGGGTGTAAACGACAGCGTGGATATCATGAAAAAGCTGGTTCACAACTTAGTCAAAATCCGCGTAAGACCATATTATATTTATCAGTGTGATTTATCTATGGGTTTGGAACACTTCCGCACTCCTGTTTCGAAAGGAATCGAAATCATCGAAAATCTGCGTGGCCACACCTCGGGCTACGCCGTTCCTACCTTTGTGGTTGATGCTCCGGGCGGCGGCGGAAAAATCCCTGTCATGCCCACCTATCTCATCTCGCAAAGTCCGGGCAAAGTTATTTTGCGCAACTTCGAAGGGGTGATCACCACCTATACCGAACCCACCGACTATATGAATCCGGATATTGACCAACATTACACCACCGAAGGGGTAGCCTCGCTGCTCGAAGGCGACACCATGTCGCTCGAACACGAAAAAACCACCCGCAAACGTCGTAACCACAACAAATAGTTTCGGATGCCTTTCGTTGAAGAGATCATAAAACACAAAACTGTTTCCATCGTTGGGTTGGACAAAGACACCGGCAAGACCGAGTGTTTGAAGTACATTCTGAACAGGCTGCAGGGTTCCGGTCATCGGGTGGCCGTTACCTCAATCGGCATTGATGGCGAGGGTGTGAGTCAGATTTCGGGCAATGAAAAGCCGGAGATTGCGCTCTATCCGGGCATGGTTTTCGTTACTTCCGAGAGGCATTACAAAGAACGACAGCTTGGATCGGAGATTTTGGATCTGAGCACCCGCACCACCTCGCTGGGGCGTTTGGTAACCGCGCGTTGCCTCATGCCCGGCAAGGTGATGTTTTCCGGGCCTGCCGACACAGTCTGGCTACGCTCGCTTTTGGATGAGTTGCCGCTTCACGACGTTGACACAACCTTTGTTGACGGGGCGCTGTCGCGCCTTAGTCCGGGCTCACCAGCCATCACCGAGGCTATGATTCTGACCACCGGTGCCGCCGTTTCGGCCAATCTGCGCACACTTGTCAGTAAAACTAAATACATTCACAGGCTCATCGGGCTCGAAAAGTTTGACTCGGCCTTTGCCGAGGCTCTTCTGGCAAAAGAAAGCGGCATCTGGGCTGTTCAATCCGATGGCATTGACGACCTTGGTATCCCTTCGGTGTTTATGCTCGCGAAGTTTATTGACCGTCTTAAGACAGACGCCAATACCCTCTATATCAGCGGGGCTCTCACCAACAAAGTGTTGGATGTGTTGCGTCAGCAGCCCAATATCAGTGGGTTGACCTTAGTTGTTAGGGATTTCACGAAAATTTTTGCGGACAAAGAAAGCTTCGATGTTTTTTTGGGTCGTGGCGGAAAAATCAAAGTGTTGTTGCGAACCAGCCTGAAAGCAGTTTGCGTAAATCCCGTGTCGCCTGATGGTTTTGCACTTAACTCGCAAGAACTGTGCAAGCGGCTTTCAGAAGAAATTGCTGTTCCGGTTTACGACATCAAACAAATTTGAGTTATGAAAACATTTGGCACAGTCATTAAAAAAGTCAAAGGTTTGCAGTTTTTGTTTGAAAAACTTCCGCTTTCCTCGTCTTTGGGTCGAAACGCGCTTCTGCATCAACCTTTATCTCATAATCCAGCTCATCTTCAGGCTGCTTTCGACACCGTTGAAGCCATGATGGTCTTGCTTCGGAATGATGCTAACCGGAAAATCGTGGAGCGAATTGGCATCAAATTAGGGCAAACAAACGACATTCATGGCACCGTGAAGGCTTTGGAAAACAGGCAGATTTTGGATGACATTCAGCTTTTTGAGGTAAAAAAGTTTGCATTGCTGGCCGATGATATCAGTGAGCTCCTTACGCAAACAGGCTTTTCGGCTGTCGAAATCCCGCCTTTGAGCGAAATAATAAGTGTCTTAGATCCACAAAATCAACGTATTCCACATTTTTATATTTATTCGGAATACGATGAAACCCTCCGAGCCTTGAGGCAGGAATACGAATCGCTCTATACAAAGTTGCCCGAAGCCGCCGAGGCCATCCGACTTCAATGTGTAAAGTGCGAAGATGTTGTGAGAGAAACCCTGAGCAAGCAACTTTCAGCCCAACACAAAATGCTTTTCAAGGCTTTGGAAGCTGTGGCTCAATTAGACATTATCATTGCCAAGGCATTGCTGGCAAAGCATTTTGCCTTTTGTAAACCGATAATCGGAACAACAAAAACCGTTTTCCAACAGCTTTTCAACCCTTATGTGCAAGATCTGCAGGCACAAAAGAACAAATCGTTTCAAGCGATTGATATCGAATTTGGCAACGAACCCACACTGATTACGGGAGTGAATATGGGAGGCAAGACAGTTTTTTTGCGAAGCATCCAGTTGGCTCAATATCTGTTTCAGTTTGGTTTCTATGTTCCGGCAACAGAGGCTGTTATCGTTCCTGTAGAGGACATTCTGACCAGCCTGAATGACGAGAGCCAAGTCGAAGCCAGCGGGCTATCCTCTTTTGCAGCCGAGATGGCCGTGGTGAGCGAGATTGTGAAAGTAGCCAAAGAAAAAAAGAAAATTTTAGTATTGATTGACGAGCTTGCCCGAACCACCAACCCGCACGAAGGCAATGCCATAGTGAACGCAGTGTTAGATATTCTGAGCGAAAACCACACCCGCGCTTTTGTTACCACCCATTACGGCAACATTCGCTCACATTGTCGGAAACTCAGGGTAAAAGGCCTGATCAAAGAGAAAATGGATGGCGTTCAGGGTGTTGCCGGATTAAACGACTGCATTGATTACGCCCTTGTGGAGCACCGCGAGGGCGACGCACCCATGGCCGCACTGACCATTGCCCGCATCCTGAAAATGGATGACGACATCATCCTCAAAGCGGAGCAATTTATCCAATCGAACAAATCACATCAATAATTTTTTCAACTACAAAAATGACGGAAAGTAAACTTGGCTTAGATTTTAAAAAAATAGCCGAAGCACGAAAAACGGCCCATACCATTGCCTTGGAGGTGCAGCATTTTGTGGAGAGTTATTCCACCGTTGCCGTTGAGCGCACCCTTTGTCGCCTGATGGGCATTGACGGAATCAACAACAACGAAGTACCGCTGCCCAATGTGGTAGTGGATGAGCTTAACAATAAAAACATGCTGGATCAGGGCGTCTTGTTCTGGTTAGCCGGTGCAATGATAGAAACTGGTCAAAACCCGCAACAGATTGCCGAGAATATTGCCAACGGCAGTTTTGATATCAGCAAAACGAAGGTTCCCGGCAAACAGGATGTTGATGCCGCACTGAAACCTTATATCACACAGGTACTTCAACGCATCAAAGCCAACCGCGACCGCCGCGAACATTACCTTGCCACCCTTGGCGAAGGTGCGCAGCCCTATATTTATGTGATTGTCGCTACCGGTAACATTTACGAAGATGTTGTTCAGGCACAGGCTGCCGCACGTCAGGGTGCCGATATCATTGCCGTGATCCGCACCACCGGCCAAAGTCTTCTCGACTATGTACCCTATGGTGCCACCACCGAAGGGTTTGGCGGAACCTACGCCACCCAGGAAAACTTCCGTATTATGCGGAAAGCACTCAACGAAGTGGGCGAAGAGGTTGGCCGTTATATCCGTTTATGTAACTATTGTTCAGGCCTCTGCATGCCCGAGATTGCCGTGATGGGCGCACTCGAAGGCCTCGATGTGATGCTCAACGATGCACTTTACGGCATCCTTTTCCGCGACATCAATATGCAACGCACCTTGGTTGACCAGTATTTCTCGCGGATCATCAACGGTTATGCCGGCGTCATCATCAACACAGGCGAAGACAACTACCTGACCACAGCCGATGCTTTTGAAGAAGCCCGGACAGTGTTGGCCTCCGACCTGATCAACGAACAGCTTGCCCTTATGGCAGGCCTCCCCGAAGAACAGATGGGCCTTGGCCATGCTTTTGAGATGGATCCTGAGCTCGAAAACGGATTCCTATATGAGCTGGCACAGGCACAGATGACCCGCGAAATATTCCCAAAGGCACCGCTCAAATACATGCCGCCAACAAAATTCATGACCGGAAATATTTTTCGAGGAACGATACAAAACACCCTGTTCAACCAAATTGCCATCTGGACAGGACAAGGCATTCAATTGCTGGGCATGATGACCGAAGCCGTGCACACGCCTTTTATTTCCGACCGTTATTTGGCCATTGAGAATGCAAAATACGTCTTCAACAATATGAAAAATATAGGCGAGGATGTTGAGTTCAAAAAAGACGGTATCATTCAAAGTCGTTCGCGTCAGGTGTTGCAACAAGCACTCGAACTGCTTCAGAACATTGAAGCCGAAGGCCTTTTTACAGCTTTGGAAAAAGGAATTTTCGGTGATGTAAAACGCTCCAAAACAGGAGGTAAAGGCCTCATCGGCGTCTTTGAAAAAGGAAATAACTACACTAATCCATTTATCACTTTGATGAAAGAAAGGAGAACCGAAGCATGAGTGGCGGACTATATTCGATGGAAAAAGGCGAGTTCAGCCAGACATTAGACCTTAAAAAGGTGAAGCCTTATGGCGACACCATGAACGACGGCAAAACTCAGCTCAGCTTCACCTTGCCCGTTCCCTGCAACGATGAAGCAATTGAGGCCGCCAAACAACTGATGAAAAAGATGGGGTTCGACAATCCGCAAGTTGTTTTCTATAAGGAACTTACAAAAGGCTTTACATTTTTCAACTGTTACGGAAGCTGCGCACACAGTGTAGATTTCACGAATATTCACGTGCCCAAGGTCGAATCGAGCGTGATGACCATGGACGAGACCGATGCCTATATCCGCGAAAATATCGGCCGTAAAGTTGTTGTAGTTGGCGCCAGCACCGGAACCGACGCCCACACGGTTGGCATTGACGCCATCATGAACATGAAAGGCTATGCCGGCCATTACGGATTGGAACGTTACGAAATGATTGACGCATTGAATTTAGGCAGTCAGGTTCCCAACGAAGAGTTTATTGCCAAAGCCATTGAGGTGAAGGCCGATGTACTGCTTGTTTCGCAAACCGTTACCCAAAAAGATGTCCACATCAAAAATATGATTGAATTAGTTGAGATGCTTGAGGCCGAAAATCTGCGTCATAAGATTATCCTTGTTTGTGGCGGCCCACGCATATCGCACGAATTAGCCAAAGAATTAGGTTATGATGCCGGTTTTAGCCTCAACTCTTATGCCGATGATGTGGCCTCATATTTCGTTCAGGAAATGGTTCGACGAAAGAATGATAAATTTTAATGCACTGTATATCACAAACTTAAACCAAACATGAACAAAGACGAAATTATTGAAGTCATTGCCCGTAGGGCGGCCAAAGAGATGCGTGACGGCTATGTTGTCAACTTAGGCATTGGCATTCCCACCCACATTCCGAACTACATCCCCGAAGGCACCCACATCACCCTTCAATGCGAAAACGGCATGTTGGGCGTTGGCCCAACGCCTGACGAGGAAGATGAAGACCCGAATCTGTTCAGTGCAGGTGGTGGTTGCATCAGTGCCACGCCCGGTGCCTCAAGCTTCGATAGCGCCACCTCATTCGCCATTATCCGCGGCGGACACGTTGACATTACGATGTTGGGAGCTTTGCAGGTGGACGAGAAAGGCAATCTCGCCAATTGGATCATACCAGGGAAGCGCGTTCCAGGAATGGGCGGTGCCATGGATTTAGTGGTAGGTGCCCGACACACCATCGTTACCATGGAACATACTGCACGGGGCGACAAGAAAATCCTGAAAGAATGCACCCTGCCACTCACTGCTGCCGGAAAAGTAAGTAAGATTATCACCGAAATGGGCGTGATGGAAGTGAAACCCCAAGGACTTGTCCTCACCGAAATCAATCCCGTTTTCACGGTTGAACAAGTGCAGGAGGCTACTGGCGCCAAGCTGACCATTGCTGACAACCTCAAAAATATGCTCGATTCTTAATTCAATTTTTAACCTATGAAAAAAATATTCATCATTGCAGCCAAACGTACGGCAATCGGTAAGTTTGGCGGCAGCCTCGCCGGCCTCAGTCCGGCTGAGATGGCCTCGGCAGTTATCAAAAATATTTTAGAAGAAACCAAAATCAACCCTTCAACCCTAGATGAGGTGATCGTGGGCAACATCCTGATGGCCGGCCAAAAGCAGGGCATTGCCCGACAGGCTTCCATTAAAAGCGGCATTCCCGACACTGTGCCGGCCTGGGGGCTGAACATGATCTGCGGAAGCGGCATGAAAGCCATCCATACCGCCATCAACAACATCAAGGCAGGCGAGGCTAACCTGATTCTGGCCGGAGGCACCGAGATTATGTCGAATGCCGCTTTCATCCTGCCCGGAGCCATCCGCAACGGCATCAAAATGGGCGACATCAAAGCCGTTGACCACATGGTGATAGACGGATTGACCGATGCTTTTCAGGATTATCACATGGGTATCACAGCCGAAAACATTGCCGCAAAATATCAGATCAGCCGTCAGGAGCAAGACGCATTCTCTTTTGCCTCGCAGCAAAAGGCAGCCAACGCCATTGACAGCGGCCATTTCAAACAGGAGATTGTTCCCGTTACGATTCAGGTGAAGAAAGACAGCTTTGTTTTCGATACCGACGAATACGTCAACCGCACCACCGATGCCAATAAGCTAGCTGCCCTACGGCCTGCGTTTATCAAAGACGGAACCGTTACGGCCGGTAATGCTTCAGGCATCAACGATGGCGCATCCTTTGTGCTTGTGGCTTCCGAAGAGGCTGTCCAGCAATATAGCCTCACACCATTGGCAGAAGTTGTCGCCATCGGTCAGGGCGGTGTTGATCCGGCCATCATGGGGATGGGTCCGGTGCCGGCTATTGCTCAGGCACTTAAAAGAGCCGGGATGAAACTCAGCGATATGGACGTTGTGGAACTCAACGAAGCATTTGCCGCACAATCGCTCGGCGTGATCAACCAACTGTGTGAAGACCATCAGCTTGAACCTTCGTGGTTTGAGCAACATTGCAACGTCAACGGCGGTGCCATCGCGCTTGGGCATCCCATCGGCGCTTCCGGAAACCGCATCACCGTGAGCTTGATTTATGAAATGAAACGAAGCAACGCTACCTTCGGATTGGCATCACTGTGTATCGGCGGTGGGATGGGAACAGCCATCATCCTGAAAAACTGCTGATCAACTCTCCGGATAAATTCATTCATGCAGCTGCAAACATGGGTTTTGCAGCTGCATTTTTTTTTGAAAAGGGCGAAATTCTATAACAACAATCCTGAACATATTCCAGCCTTAACTGTTATCCAGAACAGAATATTCACTTAAACAATCCAAAACTTATGGCCATTATTAAACTAGTTGAGAAAGAAGAAGCCCAGGGAAAAGTAGCCGAAATCTACGATGCCATGCTCAACAGCATGGGGTTTATCCCTGAAGCTTTCAAGATGTTTAGCCCAAGTCCGTATTTACTTCAAACACAAGTCGGCACGCTCCAGCATTATATGCGCCACGAAAACCTGGGCGGTAAGCTTTTAGCCTTAATCAGATTGTTGGTTTCCGAGATTGAGTCCTGCAAATATTGCATTGACACCAACACAGGTATTTTATTTCAATACGGAATCCTGCCCGAACAATTGAGCGCCATCAAAAACGACCCGGCAAAAGCACCACTCGATGAAAAGGAACTCGCATTGCTTCTTTTTGTGCTGAAAGTTGTCAAAAATCCTCACGCAACCAATCAGTCCGATGTGGATTTATTGAAAAAGCTCGGTTGGAACGACACCGAAATTCTTGAAGCGGCTTTTCACGGAACTTCTCAGGTGGGTGTTGACCGTCTTTTGAATGCTTTCAAGGTTCAAAGCTAAACCTGAAGAAACAGACTTTAAAAACTGTTTCAATCTTTTCGTCTTTATACTATCACCTGAAAAGGTTTAAAAATCCGCCTTTCAATACCAGCTTCACTGACACAGAAGCCAATTTCACTACTTTTAGGGAGTGACTCAAAGGGTTGTTCCCGATAATTTTGCATCATCTTTACCAAGCCCGACAGTTTGATCTTCAGTAATTCTATTACATTGGTTTCTGGATGTTGATCTGTTCTGGCTCATGTCCAAGACAAAACGTTTTGATGCAGGAATTGGTTTTATGAAACATTTTCGGTGGTTTTCCCTATTTCTTTTTTTAGTTCATCATTTAACTGTCTTTTCGCAAACTGAAATTCCTGAAGAAGATGTTGCCTTTGAGGTTGGCATGTCGTACACGGCAGATGTAGTCACCAATTTTTCTGGTGGGATAAAAAAAGGGAACGCCTTTTTGGGGCTGATAGAGTTGGATTTAGGTTTTGATACCGAAAAAGCCCGACTGTGGAAAGGCGGTCAGTTTTTCATAAAGGCAAGCAACACCCACGGAGACGAACCATCGGCCACATTAGTGGGCGATATCCAGATGGCATCGAACATCGAAGCAGGCAATCACACCTATTTTCAGGAAATGTGGTTCAAACAAGTTATCCGAAATTTTGAGCTAACGATTGGATTGCAGGATCTCAACGTCGAGATTACAAGTATGGCTTATGGTGAGGTGTTTCTGAACAGTTCGTTTGGCGTTCTTCCCATCATTTCGCTCAACCTTCATGCGCCCATTTATCCTTTAACTTCTTTAGGCATCACCACGAAGTGGAATTTTTATGAAAAAATGGCTTGGCTCAACGCCATTTACGATGGTACACCAACTGATTTTACTGAGAATCCCTATAACCTGAGATGGAAGTTTAATGCCGGTGATGGCCTGCTGATGATTTCTGAGTTTCAGAATATGTTGACTCTCAATGGTTTGTTGGGGGTGTATAAAGTTGGTGTTTTTGCTCACAACCATTTTATAGAAAGAGCGATTGTCAACGACTTCCCTGATTCTCTCAATACCAATACAGCCGGAGCTTACCTGAGTTATGAGCAGCAAATTCTAAGTGCAAATTCGAAAGAAATCAACGCATTTATTCATGGGGGATATAGCCCGTCTGAGGTCAGTTTGAATCACATTTATATTGGAGCAGGCATGGGGTTTTCGGGATTTTTCAGCAAAAAAAATAACGAAACACTTGGCGTCTCGGGTGGTTGGGCCAAACTCAACCACGGCATGGGCCATGAATCTATGATTGAGCTCAGTTGGAAAAAACAAATTGCCGAGTTCTTTTATCTTCAACCCGACTTCCAATACATCATTCATCCCGGAGGGTCTCAAAGCGGGCTAAAAAATGCTTTTGTCGGGATTTTGCGGTTCGGCCTCGAAATCTGAATCAGCTTTATAAGCCAGCCTTCTTATTTTCAGTGTAACAATCTATCAAATTAGAAATCATCTTTCGCCTGATCGTTTCTGGAGCTGGTTGTAAAACAGCAATAAACGTCCGACAATCTTATCCTGATCGTAAATTTGTTCTACAAGCTGTCGGGCTTGTCGTCCGATTTTCAAATGGAGGCCTGATTGTTTCAGGCAACGCGAAATAGCATACAGAAACTCCTCCTTCGTATTGGCGATGAAGATATTTTTTTCGTTCTGATAAAGGATTCCTTCGGCACCTATTTCGGTGGTAATCACAGTCTTGGCGGCAGCCATTGCCTCGATAATTTTAATCCGTATCCCACTTCCCGAGAGCAGAGGTACAATAGAAATCTGATGTTGATTGACAAAATCGGTTGCGTTTTCCACCTCGCCCCACACCTCTACCCCCGGTTGATAACCAGTAACAAGCCAGCTCGGCATAAAACGTCCGGCCAGATGAAAACGGGCCTGCGGAAAACGAAGGTGAACTTCGGGCCACACCTCGTTGAGAAACCAACGCAGCCCTTCTTCATTGGGCATCCAATTCATGGCACCAATATGAAAAAACCCTATTTGCCCATTGACATCCTCCGTGAAGTTCACTGGGCTGATTTTCACGCCAAATGTAAGATCAATCACCGGCGTGGCAGTGATTCCCCTGAAAAAAGCAGC
>JBDHYV010000016.1:0-18052 GCA_039811545.1 Bacteroidales bacterium
CATGAAGTATGATGGCAGAGTGAAATTCCGTTGAAAACCATCTTTCAAGCATGTCGCCTTACAAACAGCCTCCTTTGGTCGGCTGTCTTGCAAGATTTCCTGCCGTTTGGCGATTCACCCGGGCGCTGCTCCCGTTCATCCCAAGGCCTCCCCGCCCAGCCCGGTGGAAGTTTCATTTTCTGTGTTTCTGTATTATTAGGATGAAGGGCGGTTGAGCCTGCCGAAACCGCCTTTCCCTGTTTCACTAATCATTAACCATTACCATTAACCGCTCCCCCGAGGCTGACTTTCTAAATTGGAATGGTTCTAAATATTCCTCATCTTATCCAACTATCTATATATGTATTATTTTCGCCGCCACAAACTTCAACAGCTATGTTGTCAGAATTTGGAATTGTATTTCTCTATTTTGCGTTGGGAGTTGGCTTTGTAGGCATTGCCCTTGTAGCCGCCTGGCTCGTCCGCCCAAGCAAGCCCAACCCCATTAAAAACTCAACCTACGAATGTGGCGAAATCCCTATCGGCGACTCATGGGTGCGCTTCAACGTGCGCTTCTATGTGATTGCTTTAGTGTTTCTGCTCTTCGATGTGGAGATCGTGTTCCTTCTGCCCTGGGCATTAGTCTTTAAGCAGTTGGGTTGGTTTGCCTTTGTGGAGATGATCCTTTTTGTGTTCATCTTAGCTGCCGGCTTCATCTATGTGTGGGGCAAAGGCGATTTAGACTGGGACAAGCCACGCCCGTATATTGCCAAACTCGAAGACCTCGTTGTAGGCCGTAAAAAACCATCAAAACCTTAGCTACACCTCATTATGGGATTACTCAATAAACTCGACGACCCTTACGAAGGCGGGGGCATTGTCCTCGGCAAGGTGGAGGAGCTGCTCAACTGGGGTCGAAGCAAGTCCGACTGGTATCTGCATTTCGGCTTAGCCTGCTGCGCCATCGAATTCATGGCCATGAACGCTTCCCACTTCGACTTTATGCGTTTCGGCACCATCCCCCGCACAAGTCCGCGCCAGGCCGACTTTATCATGATCACCGGAACCGTTACTTTCAAGATGGCCGACCGCATCAAGATTCTCTACGAACAGATGGCCGAGCCTAAATATGTCATCTCCGTCGGTTCCTGCTCCAACAGCGGCGGTCCTTATTGGGAACATGGCTACCATGTGCTCAAAGGCATTGACCAGATTATCCCCGTTGACGTCTATATCCCCGGCTGTCCGCCCCGCCCCGAAGCTTTTGAAGAAGGCATGATTCTGCTTCAGAAGAAAATCAGCCGGCAAGCCATCTTCAACAAACGCAAACGTCTCGGAACCGAATAACCTTTTCCCGACCATGACAGCACAGGAAATTTTCGAGAAACTCCGCACCGAAGCCGGCGATGCCGTCATTGAGTGCGTTGTTCAGCCATCTTACGACCCATTCATCCGCATTGCCCCACAGGCCATTTTCGACATCTGCCACAGCCTGCGCGATGACGAGCTGCTGGCTTTCGACTACCTGATGAGCCTCAGCGCCACCGACTTGGGCGACGATTTGGGTGTGGTATATCACCTCTATTCGACAAGGTGGAAACATAAGCTTGTCGTCAAGACACAAGTACCCAAAGACAATCCTGTTGTTCCTTCGGTAGAGCGTATCTGGCGCTCGGCCGACTGGCACGAACGCGAAGCTTTCGACCTGCTGGGCGTGCGCTTCGATGGCCATCATAACCTCATCCGCATATTGCTGCCTTACGACTGGGAAGGCCACCCTCTGCGGAAAGACTATCGGGCTCCCGAAACCTATCACGGAATGAAAGTGTAGCAATACCCGTACTTATGAGCGAAAAAAAGAAAATAGATATCGAATACAGTCAGCTCGACTCGGAGCGAATGCGCATCAACGTTGGTCCGCAGCACCCCTCCACCCACGGCGTATTGCGCTTAGAGGTGGAAGTGGATGGCGAAATCGTAACTGAAGTCGTTCCCCATCTCGGCTACTTGCACCGCAGCTTCGAGAAGCACTGCGAACACATGACCTATCCGCAGATCATCCCCTATATTGACCGCATGGACTACATCTCGGCCATGAACAACGAGTGGCCCTATGTGATGGCCTTAGAGAAGATGCTCGATGTAAAAGTACCGGAAAAGGTGGAATACCTACGTGTGATCGTTGCTGAACTCAACCGCATTGCCAATCACCAGATTGCCGTGGCTACCTTTGGCCTCGATGCCGGTGCCTTCACCCCTTTCCTTTTCTATTTCCGCGACCGCGAATACATCATCTGGATTTTGGAAAAACTCTCCGGTGCCCGCTTGCTTTACAACTATTTCAGGGTTGGAGGCGTGGCCGGCGATGTATATCCCACCTTCAAGGAAGAATGCCGCGATGTGATTGCCAAGGTACGCAAAACCAATGCCGAGGTGATGAACCTGCTCATCCACAACAACATCTTCATCAAACGCACGGCCCATGTTGGCATCCTCAGCCCGGATGTAGCCATCAACTACGGCTGCAGCGGCCCGGTGCTGCGCGGCAGCGGCATGGCCCACGACCTGAGGCGCGACGAACCCTATTCGATTTACGACCGCTTCGACTTCGACATCCCCGTAGGGAAAGGCGAAGTGGGTGTGGTGGGCGACTGCTGGAACCGCAACATGGTGCGTATGCACGAGATGGAACAGTCGTGCCGCATCATCGAACAAGCTTTGGAGCAAATGCCGATGGAAGGCGATGTAACTGCCGCCATTCCCAAACGCATCAAACTGCCCAAGGGCGAGATTTATTCCCGGGCCGAAAATCCCAAAGGCGACCTCGGATTCTATATCGTCAGCAACGGAACCGACAAACCCGAGCGCCTCAAGGCACGCGGACCCAGCTTCGTCAACCTCTCGGTGATCCCCGAGATATCCAAAGGGTATATGTTTGCCGACCTCATCCTCATCCTCGGAAGCATTGACATCGTGCTTGGTGAGGTGGATCGCTAAGTTTTTGTGAACAAAAGAACGACACATCTATGCAAAGTACCAACTTTATCTGGGATCTTTTTGGGGTGAACCTCTGGACGGTGGTGGCCGTAGTAGCCTTGCCTCTCGGTTTTGTGCTCATCTATGCCCTTGTGGCTATCTTGGCCGAGCTGAAAATATCGGCCTGGATTCAGGAACGTTTAGGCCCTATGCGCACCGGCCCTTACGGCATTTTGCAGCCCGTAGCCGAAGTGATCAAGCTGCTTCAGAAAGAAGATATCACTCCCGACGCAAGCAGCAAGCTGCTTTACAACCTCGCACCCTTCATCATCTTCAGTGGAGCTTATGCCGCTTTTGCCGTCATCCCTTTCAGCTCTGCCTTCATGCCGGCCAATATCAACGTCGGCCTGTTTTATGTTTTCGCTATCGGCTCCATCAGTGCCATGGGCATCGTGATGGGCGGCTGGGCTTCGAGCAATAAATATTCGCTGATGGGTGCCATGCGTTCAGTGAGCCAGCTCATCAGCTACGAGATACCGGCAGCCATGGCCGTCCTCTCTATCGTGGTGCTCTCATCGAGCATGAATATGCAGGAAATCAGCCATGCACAGACAGGCTATTTCTGGGATTGGTATCTCTTTGGCGGCCCGGGAAGCTGGACAAAGGTGTTTATCATCCCCTTCACCATCACTTTAGCCATTGCCTACTTCATCGCCTCTCTGGCCGAAACCAAC
Source organism: Bacteroidales bacterium (assembly GCA_039811545.1). Classification (GTDB taxonomy): domain Bacteria; phylum Bacteroidota; class Bacteroidia; order Bacteroidales; family F082; genus JALNZU01. The sequence continues at coordinate 3,690 of JBDHYV010000016.1, forward strand.
CGCGTGCCGTTCGACATCCCTGAAGGCGAGTCGGAGTTAGTGGCCGGTTTCCATACCGAATATGGCGGGATCAAGTTTGCCATGTTCTATTTTGCCGAATACGCCAATATGTTTGTGGTATCGGCCATCTTCACCACCATCTTCCTTGGCGGATGGAACTCGCCCTTCGGCGAATTTCTGCAAGGTCCCGGATGGGGAGTGATGTGGTTCATCCTCAAATCGTTCGGCATCGTGTTCGTACAGATATGGGTGAGGTGGACTTTGCCGCGTTTCCGTGTTGACCAGCTCATGTATCTGGGCTGGAAGGTGCTGTTGCCCGTCTCATTCATCTGCTTCTTTGCCATCAGTTTATTTGTCATGCTCAAATAAAACATCGCCATGCTCACTTATTTCAAAAATATATGGATTGGTTTCTACTCGGCACTTGTCGGGATGAAGATCACCTGGAAGCACATCTTTGTCAAAAAGGTTACGATTCAGTATCCTGACGAGCGTTTTCCGCTGCCGTCCAATGCCCGCAACCGCCTTCAGCTCACTCCTGACCGTTGCACGGGCTGCACCCTGTGTGTGGTAGCCTGCCCGGTGAATTGCATCACCTTAGAGACGGTGCGTGTGGTTCCCGATGACCCCCATCAGGAGGTGTACGAAAACGGCAGTCCGCGCAAAATGTGGGTTACACGCTACGAGATGGACTTTGCCAAATGCTGCTTTTGCGGCCTCTGTGTAGCAGCCTGTCCCAGCGATGCCATTCACCATACCACCGACTTTGAGTATTCCTCGCTTGATCGTTCGCACCTTTATTATAAGTTTCAGACCCTGACGCCCGAACAGGCCGTTGAGAAGAAACGGTTCTTTGCCGAGTTCAAGGCCAAGGAAGCCCGTGAGAAAGAAGCCAAGGCACAGGCCGCCAAGCCCGATGCCCCACGTCCCGAAGCTGAAGTCTGACCGCAAAACACACTCACTATGAATCTTGTAACCCTTGCATTTTATTTCTTCGCGGTGCTCACGCTGGCTTTTGCCGCGGTGGTGGTGTTTTCGCGCAACATCCTCCATGCCGCCTTTGCGCTCCTGTTCACCTTTTTCGGTGTCGCCAGCATGTATGTGCTGCTGCAGGCCGACTTTCTGGCCATCTCGCAAATCATGATTTATATCGGCGGCATCCTTATCCTGATCATCTTCGGGGTGATCCTCACCACCAACCTCACGGGTGTGGAGGTGAAGTCGGACAAAGCCGGCCGTTTGCAGCTCGTTGCTGCCGGCATTGCCACACTGCTGTTGGCCGTTACCCTGATCGGGGTGCTGACCACCACCCAATGGAACACGGCGGATGTGCCGGTTGTTGATGCCACCGCCCAGACCATCGGAACAGGTATGCTCACCCGTTATCTGCTGGCCTTTGAAACCGCTTCCATGCTCCTGCTCATCGCCATTGTGGGAGCCGCATTCATCGCACGCAAAAAACCAGTCTAAGCCATGGAAATAGGACTCAACCATTATCTTGTCGTCAGCGCCCTGCTTTTCACGCTGGGACTTTTCGGGGTCATCTCGCGCAAACATGCCATCATGGTGCTCATGGGCCTCGAGCTGATTCTCAATGCCGCCAACATCAACTTCGTGGCCTTTGCCAAATATGGCGGAATGAACATGGACGGACAGCTTGCCGCTGTGTTTGTTATCATCTTAGCTGCTGCCGAAGCCGCCGTTGCCTTAGCCATTTTGCTTAAGATATTCCACCACTTCCGCCATGTGAACATTGACGAAGTGAATCAAATGAAAGAATAACCCAAACCTGCAGATGAGCTTATGAACCACGATCTCCTACTTCAACTCGGACTGATCATCCTGCTGGCGCCGCTCCTGAGTTTTGTCGTCAATGTGTTTTTTGGCCACCGGCTTCAAAGGCGGAGCGGATGGGTTGGAACGGCCATCCTCGGCATCGAGGTGGTGCTGGCCGCCATCGTTGCCTTTGGTAAGTTGGCCTTGAACGGCGACCTGCCCACCGTGCAAACCACTTATGAATGGTTTGTTGTGGGCCACTATCAGGTAAAAATCGGTTATGGCATTGACAATATCGCCGCTATTATGCTCCTTGTGGTAACGGTGATCAGCTTTTTGGTCCACCTCTTTTCCACCATCTATATGGAAGGCGACCGCCGCTATCCGAAGTTTTATGCTTTTTTAGGGTTGTTCACCTTTTCGATGCTCGGCATTGTGCTGGCCAACAATTTCCTGATGATGTATGTGTTTTGGGAGTTGGTCGGCATAAGCTCCTATTCGCTCATTGGCTTCTGGTACGAGAAAGACTCGGCTTCCAATGCGGGGAAAAAAGCTTTCATTACCAACCGTATCGGCGACCTGGGATTTCTGGCCGGCATCCTGATTCTCTTTGCCACCTACGGTTCTTTCATGTTCGATGATATTTTCGCAGGCATTGCCTCGGGAGCCTTACCCTTTGCCAGTCCGGCCATGCTCACCCTTGCCGGCATCGGTGTTTTCATGGGTGCTATGGGCAAGTCGGCCCAGTGGCCGCTTCATGTATGGTTGCCCGACGCCATGGAAGGCCCCACGCCGGTATCGGCTCTGATCCATGCCGCCACGATGGTAGCTGCCGGGGTTTACCTCATCACAAAGGTATTTTTCATGTTCACTGCCGATGCCCTGACGGTGATTGCCTCCATCGGCACTATTACTGCTTTTGTGTCGGCCACCATTGCCATCAACCAGGTTGACTTCAAGAAGGTGCTGGCCTATTCCACTGTAAGTCAGTTGGGCTTTATGGTGATGGCCTTGGGCACGGGCGGCTACACCAACGGTTTCTTCCATTTAGTAACCCACGCCTGGTTCAAGGCCGCGCTGTTTCTCGCCGCCGGCTCGGTTATTCATGCCATGCACCACGCCATGCACCAGCTTCACGACCACCACAGCGATCCACAGGACATCAACAATATGGGCGGTCTGCGCAAGACTATGCCCTGGACGTACCGCACTTTTCTTTTTGTTACTTTAGCTTTGGCCGGCATCCCGCTCACCTCGGGTTTTCTGAGCAAAGACGGCATCTTGGCCGGAACCCTCGCCTGGGCACATTTAGCCGGAGGGTGGCACTGGATTGTGCCGGTGATGGCATTCTCAGCTGCCGGCATGACGGCCTTTTATATGTTCCGCCTTACCATCATTGCTTTTCATGGCGAACCCAAAACCCCTATTGCCGCCCGCACCCACGAAAACAAACTGCCCATCGTGTTGCCGCTGGTAGTGCTCTCATTGCTCACTTTCTGGTTTGTTTACTCTTCCAATCCCATTGATGCCTCGTCAGGGTGGTTTCATCAAAGGGTGGTGCAGCCCCAGACGGCTGTGCCGGCTGCCTATCAGTGGGATTTCCTGATTGCCGCCGATGGTCATGGCAGCAATGCCCTGCAGCACGCGACGCACCATTTCCACACCCTGGCCATGATCCTCTCGTTGCTCATCGCCGGGTCGGGCATTGCGCTGGCTTTTATCATCTACCAATACAAACTCGTGAGTGCCGACAAACTCGCACAACGTTTCCGCCGCCTGCACACCTTCTCCTATAACAAATGGTATTTCGACGAACTGTATCAGGCCACTGTCATCGCCTTTGTGATGGGCACGAGCAAGGCTATGGCCTGGTTCGACAATGTGGTGGTGGACGGCATCGTCAACCTGAGTGCTGCCTTCACCCGTTTGGCAGGAAAAATCACCGGCATCTTCGACAATGTGGTGATTGACGGCTTGGTCAACCTCATCGCAAGGCTCACAGGAAGCTTAGGTGCAGGCCTTCGCAAGGTGCAAACCGGTCGCATTCAGAGCTATATCGTCTTTGTACTGCTCGGCCTGCTGGTGCTTTTCTATTTCTTTGTCTGACATTTTAATTAAGAAAATCAATAAACTTACACATACCCGGAACCATGAACTTCCCAATTTTAACCTGGATCACATTTCTCCCGCTCTTAGGGATGCTGATTATTTTGTTGATCCCTTCGGGGAAAGACGAAAAAGGGCAGGAGTTGTCGAAAACCATCATTCGCTGGATTGCAGCCGGCGTCACCTTTATCCAGCTCATCCTGGCTTTGGTGATTTTTTTCAATTACAACAAAGGGCTGACCGGCGTGAACGACCCCGCCAGCTTCCAGTTTGTTGAAAAGATAAGCTGGATCAATGCCGAGCTTCCGATGATCGGCAACATCAGGATAGAGTATTTCCTTGGTTTAGACGGCCTGAGTGTGCCGATGGTGTTGCTCACGGCCATCATCAGTTTTCTGGCCATCTTCCCGTCGTTTGGCATCAACAAAGCGGTGAAAGGATATTTTGCCATGTATCTGTTGCTCGACCTTGGGATGATGGGCGTGTTTCTGGCTCTCGACTTTTTCCTGTTCTACATCTTCTGGGAGCTGATGCTCTTGCCCATGTATTTCCTCATCGGAATCTGGGGCGGGCCGCGCAAAGAATATGCCGCCATCAAATTTTTCATCTATACGCTGGTTGGCAGCGTGGTCATGCTGTTGGTAATGATCGGGCTGTATCACAGCACGGGAACCTTCAACATCATCGAGATGATGGATCAGGGACGTTTCCTTCCGGATTCGATTTTCGGTGGCAGTGGCACCACCCTTCGCTATGTGGCGTTTATGGGACTGTTTATCGGTTTTGCCATCAAAGTGCCGGTGTTTCCGTTCCACACCTGGTTGCCCGCTGCCCACGTGGAGGCGCCTACGCCTATCTCGGTGATTCTGGCCGGTGTGTTGCTCAAGATGGGGGCATACGGTATGTTGCGCATTGCCTTCCCTATCTTCCCCGATGCTTTTGCCTATTTCCAGACCCTCATCGCGTGGATAGGCATGGTGAGCATTGGTTATGGAGCTTTCTGCGCCCTTGGTCAGCATAAGGTGGGAAAACGCGACTTCAAGAAACTCATCGCCTATTCCTCGGTAAGCCACATGGGTTTAGTGATTCTGGGTCTGGCTTCGATGCGGCCCGAAGGCGTTACAGGAGCCATCTTCCAGATGTTTAACCACGGCATCATCACGGCCATGCTCTTTATGATTGTGGGTGTGATATACGACCGTGCCCACACCCGCGGCCTCGACGACTTTGGTGGTTTGGCTCGGAAGATGCCCGTTTATACCGGCATTATGACCATCGCTTTCTTTGCCGCCATCGGTTTGCCCGGCATGAGCGGCTTCATCTCGGAAGTACTCGTCTTCCTTGGCGCCTTCAAAGCCTATCCGGTGCTCACCGTCGTTTCCGGCCTGAGCATCATCTTAGGTGCAGGCTATATGCTCTGGGCACTGCAAAAGATTTTCTTCGGTCAGCTTCCCGAAAAATGGCAAGGCCCCTGGGATCCCACCGGCAAGCTCTATAAGACAGACGATGTGAACCTTCGCGAAATGGTGGCCCTCATCCCCCTTGGAATCTTGGTCATCTTCCTCGGCGTATATCCCAACCCTGTCCTTCACCTGATGACAGGCTCGGTGAACAGTTTTATCGAACTGATGAAACCTTTCCTCAATTAATCCCGTCCTGTGCGAAGGCAAACCTATAATAAACCAGAAAAAACATGATGAACGAGCTATCTAACTTTTCCGGCGAGCTGCTGCAAAGTCTGAGCCTCTTCTGGCCCGAGACCACGCTGGTGATCACATTCCTGATTACCCTGTTTGCCGACCTGCTCAGCCGCCACAAAAACCGTTTGGCAGGCTATATTACCTTAGCCGGACTCATCGTTACCGGACTGTTGCTTCTGAGTCAGCAAGGCGTTGCGCAGACCACCTTTTCGGGGCTGCTCACCGTTGACCCGTTCAGCTTCTTCATGCGGGTAACCATCCTGCTAAGCGCCATCCTCGTTGTACTGTTTTCATTTTCATCCAAAGAACTCGTTGAGGGACCTTTTCGTCTGGGCGAATATTATTTGCTCATCACAGGCTTGGTGTTCGGCATGTTTCTGCTCTCCGGTGCTTCCAACCTGATCTTCATCTACCTCTCGATCGAGGTGATGAGCATCAGCTCCTACATCCTGAGCGGCTATACGAAACACTCCAAGCGCGCCTCCGAAGCCTCGATGAAATATGTGATTTACGGTGCCGTATCCTCGGGCATCATGGTGTATGGGATGACCATGATATTTGGCCTTACCGGAACACTTAACCTGAACGAAATCGGCATGGCTCTTCAGACGAAGCCCGTTCAAACCATGCCATTGCTGTTAGCCAACCTGATGATTTTGGTAGGTTTCAGCTATAAAATTTCGGCCGTACCTTTCCATTACTGGACACCCGATGTATATGAAGGTGCTCCCATCACTGTTACAGCTCTGCTTTCGGTGGCCAGCAAAGCGGCAGGCTTTGCCGTGATCTTGCGTTATTTCCACAGTGCCCTCACCAATGGTGGCGAGTTGTGGCAGATCATCGGCCAGATTGACTGGCATTTTGTGATTTCGGTGCTGGCCGTGCTCACCATGACCGTGGGCAACCTTGTGGCACTGTGGCAGAACAATATGAAACGCATGTTGGCCTTTTCGAGCATTGCCCATGCAGGCTATTTGCTGATGGCCGTGGCCGTGCTGAACAACACAGGAATGGCCGCCGTGCTCATCTATTTCTTTATCTATATGCTGATGAACCTCGGCGCGTTTTATATCGTGCAGTTGGTAGCCGACAAAACCGGTTCTGAAGATATGGAAGATTATGTAGGTCTGGGTTATCGCAGCCCGCTCATTGGTGTGGCCCTCACCCTTTTCTTAGTTTCGCTCACCGGCTTACCCCCAACGGCAGGATTCATCGGCAAGCTGTATGTGTTTACCGCTGTCGTCAAAGCTGGCTATGTGTGGTTAGCCATCATCGGTGTGCTCAATAGTGTGGTGTCACTTTATTACTATGTGCGGGTGGTGCGCAATATGTATCTGCGCGATGTGGAAAGCCAAGGCGAAAAAATCGTCTTCAGCCGTCCGGTGCTGACGCTCGTTCTGCTGTTGGCCATCCCAACGCTTATCCTCGGCCTCTATTTCGGCCCATTGGCCGACTGGGCTTCGGCTTCGATGGCATTTGTGGCCGGACATTGACCCTTAGCAGGAAAGCTGAAATAACGAATGGTGGTGGATATCCCGTTGATCGGAATGACGGCTTTGTTACTGTTATAATGTGATGTGATAACGTGGCTTCGCCGAGGGCTTCAACTTCCATCAGCCATTGGCAGGATCACTGTAACACGATAGGTTTGAATTATTACTGTCATATTCAAAAAAAAAGCCCGAAAAAATAACCTTGGGATGTAACTTTAAGTTAGGCGAAATTAAAACCTTGATAATAAAAGCGAACAATTTGTTCGCTTTTTTTTATTCAATAATTCTTTCTTCGCTGGTTGCTTTTATTTATCTTTGTTCAAATTCTGACAATTCAAAAACTGAAAAGTCATGCAAACGAGGGCAGAGGTCAAACTTGTTTGAACCTATGCCGAGTGCAGCAGACTTTGTGTAAAACAAAAAGTCATGCAAACAAAAATAAAAGTGATGTTATTTGCCGATAAAATTCGACAGCTGAGGGAAGACAATCAAATGTTACAACGACAATTAGCCTCAGCATTGGAAATTGACACTCCTATGTACAGCAAAATTGAGCGAGGTGAACGCCCTGCAAAGCGAGAACAGGTTGTGTTAATTGCAAAGCTTCTAAACACAGATGAAAAGGAGTTATTAACCCTTTGGCTTGCTGACCAAATATTTTCACTCATAGAAGACAAAAAAGAATTAGCAACCAATGCTTTAAGTATTGTTTTGAAAAACCTGAAAAATGAATAATAATCCAAATAAAACATTCAATATATAATGACAAAAGAACAAGAACGGGAAGAACTTCACCGCACCATTTGGCAAATAGCAAACGATTTACGAGGCAGTGTTGACGGTTGGGATTTTAAATCCTATGTACTGGGCATGCTGTTCTACAGGTTTATTTCTGAAAACCTTACCTCATATATCAATAAGGAAGAACAGCGTACAGGAAACAAAAATTTTGATTACACCAAAATTTCCGATAAAGATGCTGAATTTGGAAGAACCGATACTGTAAAAGAAAAAGGCTTTTATATTTTGCCTTCGGAACTATTTGTGAATGTACGGAACAAAGCCAAGAATGATGCTAATCTTAATGAAACATTGAGCAATGTTTTCAAGAAAATTGAAAACTCTGCCAAAGGCACCGACAGCGAAAATGATTTGCGGGGCTTGTTTGACGATATTGATGTAAACAGTAACAAGCTGGGGGCTACAGTTCAAAAACGAAATGAAACTTTAGTCAAAATTATAGACTCAGTCGGGGGCTTGGAGTTAGGCGATTATCAGGACAACACCAACGACCTTTTTGGTGATGCTTACGAATTTTTAATGACCATGTACGCCAGCAATGCAGGTAAATCGGGAGGTGAATTTTTTACCCCTCAAGAGGTCTCCGAATTGCTTGCCGAAATAACGGTTGTAGGTAAAAAACAGGTAAATAAAGTTTACGACCCTGCCTGTGGTTCTGGTTCAATGTTGTTAAAGTTTGCCAAAGTGCTGGGTAAAGAAAATGTTCGGCAGGGCTTTTATGGTCAGGAAATCAATATTACCACCTACAACCTTTGCCGTATCAATATGTTCTTGCACGATATTAATTACGAAAAGTTTGATATTGCCCACGGCGACACGCTTACCGAACCTAAACATTGGGACGATGAGCCTTTCGATTGCATTGTTTCAAATCCTCCCTATTCTATAAAATGGGAAGGTGATGCAAATCCGCTTTTGATTAACGACCCTCGTTTTTCGCCTGCCGGAGTGCTTGCTCCAAAAAGTAAAGCCGACCTCGCATTTACAATGCACATGCTTTCGTGGCTTTCTACTTCTGGCACGGCAGCCATTGTTGAGTTTCCCGGTGTATTGTATCGCAGCGGTGCAGAACAGAAAATCCGCAAATATCTGATTGATAACAACTATGTTGATACTGTAATCCAGTTACCGCCCGATTTGTTTTTTGGTACTGGTATCGCAACTTGTATTATTGTTCTCAAAAAGAGTAAAAAGGATAATGCCACCCTGTTTATTGATGCCTCAGCCGAATTTGTGCGTGGTGGCAATAAAAACAAACTTACCGAGCCAAACCGAAAAAAGATACTCAACGCCTTTGTTGAGCGTAAAGACATTGCCCATTTTGCCCGACTTGTACCCAACAGCGACATAGCCGAAAACGACTACAATATTGCCGTGAGTAGCTATGTGGAACAGGAAAACACAACCGAGGAAGTGAATATTGAAAAATTGAACGCCCAAATTGCCGAAATTGTAATACGCCAAAATACGCTTCGCACGGCTATTGATGCAATTGTAGCAGACTTGGAAGGAGGTACAATATGAAAGAAGAACAAAAAGGTGAGATTTTAATTTACCAGTCGGAAGAAGGTAGTACCAAAATCGAGGTTAGGCTACAAAATGAGAATGTTTGGCTTTCTCAACAACAAATGTCTGAGCTTTATCAATCCTCAAGAACAAATGTGGTTGAGCATATCAAACACATTTATGAAGAAGGGGAATTAAATGAAAACTCAACCTGTCGGAAATTCCGACAAGTTCAAATGGAAGGTAGCCGGAGCGTAGAGCGAGAAATTCCTTTCTATAACCTCGATATGATTATCTCGTTGGGCTATCGTATCAAATCGCATATTGCTACCAAGTTCAGAATATGGGCGACCGAACGCTTAAAAGAATACATAGTAAAAGGGTTTACCATGGACGATGAACGTTTGAAACAAATGGGCGGAATAACGGCTCCTCCGGTGTGGAAATGGGATAAGGCTTTGGCGGCAAAGCCGCCAAAGCCTTATCCCCCTCTCGCAAAGAAACGCACGTCATTCCGAACGAAGTGAGGAAACTAAAAATAAAAACAGGAAATGAATAAAATACAACAACTCATGCAACAGTATTGCCCTGACATAGTGGTTAGTGGTTAGCGATTAGTGATTAGTGGTAAGTAATATATATGAATATGAGTAACTTAAAGAAAATTACAGACCTAAATTCAACTTGTAAGGATTATTTACAAGTTCAGTTGGCGAACCGATTAGTTGTAGTAGTTCGGTTTTTCCGAACAACTGATATACAATTTGCTGAGTTGAAAAACAGTATTGCTGACCATTTTCGTAAGGTCACGAAATTGGTAGGGTTCGACTGCTTTAATTATGGCAAATTCGCCACAATTAACCGTTTATCATTAACCACTAACCATTTTTAATCATGGCAAAGATTAATGTACAACAAACCCCTATTACTGTTATAACAGTTCAGGAAAACGACTATATCTCGCTAACAGATATGGCCAATGCCAAAGAAAGTGAGAGCCGTGCAGCAGATATTATAAAGAATTGGTTGCGAAACAGATACTCGCTTGAATTTTTAGGTACTTGGGAAATGATACATAACCCTGATTTTAAAGTGGTCGAATTCGACCACTTTAAATCACAAGCAGGGTTACCCAGCTTTGTAATGAGTGTTTCGGAATGGATTGAAAAAACTTCGGCAATAGGTGTAATTGTAAAGAAAGGCAAATACGGTGGCACTTATGCCCACAAAGATATTGCCTTTGAATTTGGTTCGGCTATTAGTGTACCTTTTAAGTTGTATTTAATTGAAGAATTTCAACGCCTCAAAGAAGAAGAACAAAAACAAATAGGCTGGACTGCCAAACGCGAACTGGCTAAAATAAACTACCACATACACACCGATGCCATTAAGCAAAACCTTATTCCGGCTGAACTTACTAAGGAGCAAATAAACTATGTGTATGCCAACGAAGCCGATGTTCTTAATATGGCTATGTTTGGTATTACCGCCAAGCAATGGCGCGATGCCAACCCCGACCTGAAAGGGAACATTCGCGACTATGCCACCATTAACGAACTCATTTGCCTCTCGAACATGGAAAACCTGAACGCCGTGTTTATTAACGAAAACATGCCCCAAAGCGAACGATTAGTAAAGCTCAACCAAATTGCCATACAACAAATGAAGGTTTTACAGGATGTGGAAAACCGCAAACTACTAAAAGGAGGATTAAATGAATAATGAACTTCAATTTTTGCTTTATACAACGCCAAACGAAAATATTAAGATTGGTGTTGTGGTAAATGATGAAACACTTTGGCTCACGCAGAAAGCAATGGCCGAATTGTTTGGTGTTGGAGTACCTGCCATAAGCAAGCACATTAAAAATATTTTCGAGGAAGGCGAACTGTCTGAAAATACGACTGTTTCCAAAATGGAAACAGTCGTAAATCGGGGATTTAGAGGAGAAGTTCCTGAGGTCATTGATTTTTACAACCTCGATATGATTATTGCTGTTGGTTATCGTGTAAATTCAAAACGTGCCACCGATTTTCGTATTTGGGCTACACAAACACTGAAAGAGTTCATTACAAAAGGGTTTGTACTTGACGATGAACGTTTGAAACAAGGAAAAACAGCTTTCGGAAAAGATTATTTCCGTGAACTGTTGGAACGTGTCCGTTCCATTCGTGCCAGTGAACGCCGTATTTGGCAACAGATTACCGATATTTTTGCCGAGTGCAGTATTGATTATGACAAAGACTCGCCCACTACCCAGGACTTTTATGCAATGGTGCAAAACAAGTTCCACTTTGCCATTACCGGCCAAACGGCTGCCGAAATTATCTACACAAAAGCAGACCGACGTGCTGATAACATGGGACTAAAGACCTGGAAAAATTCACCCGATGGTAGGATTTTAAAATCAGACGTTACCATTGCCAAAAACTATTTGCCCGAGGACGAAATCCGTCGTTTAGAACGTGCCGTAACAGGATATTTCGATTATATAGAAGATTTGGTTGAGCGTGAAAATACTTTTACAATGAAAGAATTTGCAGCAAGTGTTAATGAATTTTTGGCTTTCCGCAAGTACAAGATACTAACCGACAAGGGTAAAATCACCAAACAGCAAGCCGACAATAAAGCCGAGTCCGAATATAATGAGTTCAACAAATCACAAAAAATCATTTCCGACTTCGATAAAGAAATTAAAAGGTTAGAAAAGAAGGGGGGCAAAAATGAATAAAATAGAAGAACTTATACAACAGTATTGCCCCAATGGGGTAGAGTACAAAGATTTGGGGGAAGTTCTGGATTATGAGCAACCAACTAAATATATTGTAGAATCAACAAGATACCATAAAGACCATGAGACCCCTGTTTTAACAGCTGGTCAAACTTTCATATTAGGTTATACCGATGAAACAGAGGGTATTTATGAAGCAAGTAAAGAAAATCCGGTTATCATTTTTGATGATTTTACAACTTCGTTTCATTGGGTTGATTTTGAATTTAAGGTAAAATCGTCAGCAATGAAAATGCTTCGTCCAAAAAAGGATACTGAAATTATATTCAGATTTATCTATTTTGCAATGAAGTGTGTGGAATATAATCCACAAGACCACGCTCGACAATGGATTTCTGTATATTCAAAATTTCAAATCCCCGTTCCCCCACTACCAATCCAACAGGAGATAGTAACTATCCTCGACAGTTTCACTCAGCTGGAGGCGGAGCTGGAGGCGGAGCTGGAGGCGCGTCGCGCCCAATATGCTTATTATAGAAATAAGCTCTTGACATTTACCCCCCCCATTTAAGTAGTTCAATATCAGTAACATACAAAACAATAGGAGAAATAGGCAAAATATGTATGTGTAAAAGAGTTATGAAACACGAAACAAATACCACTGGTGATATACCATTTTACAAAAATTGGCACTTTTGGGAAAGAGGCTGACGCTTATATTTCAAATGAATTATATGAAAATTATAAGTCAAGATTTTCGTTTCCAAGAAAAGGAGAAATTTTGATTTCGGCTTCAGGTACAATTGGTAGAACTGTAATTTACAATGGTGAACCTGCATATTTTCAAGATTCAAATATTGTATGGATTAGCAATGATGAAAGTATCGTTACAAACAAATATTTGTATTATTACTATCAGATTGTTGAATGGAAAACTGATGGCGGAACAATTTCACGCCTTTACAATGATAACCTTGCAAAAACAAAAATCCCAATTCCACCCATAGAAGAACAAAACCGCATTGTTGAGGTGTTGGATAAATTCGATAGCTTGGTAAATGATATTTCGATTGGTTTACCTGCCGAGATACAAGCAAGGCGAAGTCAGTACGAGTATTACAGAGGCAAATTATTGGATTTTAAACCATTAACCCACTAATCGCTATATAAATATGGAAAAAGGGAACTCGATAAAGCTTTTTGAAGATAAAAAAATCCGTTCGGCATGGAACGAAGAAGAGGAAGAGTGGTATTTTTCGGTGGTAGATGTAATTGATGTACTTACCGATAGTGCCAACCCTACCGATTATCTGAAAAAGCTGCGTAAGCGCGACACCTTGCTCGCCGACTACATAGGGACAAATTGTCCCTATGTAGCTATGACCACCGAAACAGGGAAGCAGCGTAAAACATTAGCTGCCAATACCGCACAGCTTTTCCGTATCATTCAGTCAATTCCTTCAAAAAAGGCAGAACCCTTTAAGTTGTGGTTAGCCGAAGTAGCCAAACAACGACTCGACCAATTGCAAGACCCCGAACTGTCTATCGAGCAGGCTATGACCGATTATAAGCGTTTGGGATATTCTGATAATTGGATAAACCAACGCCTGAAAAGTATCGAAATCCGCAAAAGCCTAACCGATGAATGGAAACGCCTGGGTTTGGAAGAAGGTGTTGAGTTTGCAGCTTTAACCGACATTATTTATAAAACATGGGCAGGCAAAACAGCCAAAGAATACAAGAAATTCAAAGACTTGAAAAAGGAAAACCTGCGCGACAACATGACCAATAAAGAACTGGTTCTCAATATGCTCGCCGAGTTATCAACCAAAGAAATATCGGAAACAACCAATCCCGAATCGTTTCCCGAACACGAAGATGTGGCACGTCGTGGCGGAAACATAGCCAAAGAGGCCCGTTTGAAATTAGAAGCCGAAACAGGTAGAAAAGTAGTCAGTCCGCTAAATGCAAAAAGCTTACGCTCTATTGAAAACGGCAAAAAAGATAGTGATTGATGGCCGACAACTCTATGAAAATGAACCATCCAGGATATATCTACATAATGACCAACAAGAACCGTACAACTTTGTACATTGGCGTTACAAACAACTTGTGCCGTAGAATATACGAGCACAAAAATCATTTGAATAAAAATTCTTTTACCGATAAATTCAATCTCGAATACTGTATTTACTATGAAGAATTTCCCTATTTCAATTTAGCGATAAAACGAGAAAAAGAATTAAAAAA
>JBDHYV010000017.1:0-17836 GCA_039811545.1 Bacteroidales bacterium
CTGACCATTCAACAGAAATTTGGAACGTATTCCAATGGTGTCCAAGGCATCCGAAAAAGTAAGCTCAAGCTCAAGGCTATCTCTTCGGATGTTGTAGAAGTTCTGGGATGGGAGAAAATTGCGGCCATCAATTTTTGCACTGAGTAACGAAAAACTTCCGTCAACGGTTTGAAAACGATAGACTGCACCGCTGAATGTTTCAGCTGAACGACCTTTTAGCCGGGCATCAAGCGATAGGGTATAGGTTTGCAATTTTGCAAAAGGTGCATGACGAAGCAAAAGGGTCTTGCCATCGTTTTCAAAAGAATGGCTCTGACCGCTCAACACTAGCCCGGAACTATTTTTCAGGAGGACATATTGTTTGGCCAGAACGCTGTCAATGGCATGGGAGAAAACAATTCTCACTTCTTTGGCGAGTGCCACATTCTGTACAAGAGCAGCTACATTCAATTGTTTATCGCCTATGCTACACTCCGCAACTGTCAGTTGTTCGGGTTGAGGTTGATCATCAGGCGTACATCCTGTAACAGGTAACAAGCTGGTAATGAGTATAAAATAGAATATTTGTAGATTTAGAATGATTCCCATAGTTTTTTTCATGGTTTTAATTCTTTCACGTTTCTCAAGCAGATTTTTCCGGATAGAAGATACTATCGGCAGCTATTCAACATCGTAAAAAAGAGGGAGGGTTTATCCTCCCCCTTTATATTAATGGGAAAACGGCCTATTTGGTACCCATCAGACTGAGAACCTCGGCAGCTGTGATAGGTCTGCTGAAGAAGTGCATCTCGTCGAAGAGGCTCAGGTCGGAGAAGTGATCCCAATAGGTGAAATTGGGTGCGCCTGAACCAATTGTCATTCCCGGGCAGCCGGTCCAGTCAATCGGATTGGCAATTGGAACATCTTTTACAATTTCGCCGTTGACAAACACAACAACCGAGCTTGTGGAAATTGAGATGGCCACATGAATCCATTGCCCTTCGGGAGCGAAAACTACAAAAGGATTAATCCACACTTCATCGTTCCCGATACCGATGTTAAGTCCGATTTTTTGTTCGGTTGCATTTCCCTCACGGAAGAGCCGGAAACCTACTTTGCGGTTGTCGCCGGTTGGACTGATGGCAATCATGCCACCGCGTTCGGGTACCGGGTTGGGTTGATACCAGAAAGCAACGCTAAACTCGGGTTTTGTTAAGCGCGTTAACGGCAATCTGATATAGGAATCGGTGGCACCGGCAAAAGCTGCTCCCACTTTTCCTTCTGTAAAACCTGTCTGGCCAGTCATCTCTAAGCTTTCACCACTGATGCCGTCTAACAGTGTTTCTTCAAAAGGCAGATAGAGGGTCTCGCCGGCCAAGGGGTTATACACGGGCATTGTTACCTTTTTAAAATTCACGGTTTTTTCAACCGTTGAGCCGGCAAGGTCAGTTACCGAAACACTCAGGCTGTGTTCGCCATCGGTGAGGTTGGTGTAGGTGTATTCAATCATCGCACGGCGATAATCTTTGAATTGGGTGTAGGTGATCAATTCTGCACCATCGAGCCGTAAGACCACCGATTTGAGTTCAACATCGTCTTCGGCCACTAATTTGATAACGATGGTGGCAATTTCCTGATCGGAACGGACGATTTTCCCTTGCACCGGATAAACGATTTGCAGGCTAGGTTCGGCTGCATCGGGTTTAGGTTTTACCTCGGTGATGGGATCAATGCCTTTGTTGCACGAATAGCCGACAAAGAGCAAAAGGGCAAAAGCTGTGAATATTTTGAATCGTTTCATGATGTTGTGATTTTGCGTTTCAATCATTAATGTCCGAGGATTGGCAAGAGGTCAACCTGATTTTGAGGGTAGGGTAGAAAAGCTTTGTCATCGGTGTATGTTCGGCCGTCATAGCTGAGTTCGTTTGCTTTTCCAAGCCGCACCATATCGTAGAACCGGCTTCCCCATTCGGTGGCCAGTTCTGCAAATTTTTCGTCCATTACATTTTGCAGGGTAACGCCCGAAAGAGGGTTCAGGCCGGCGCGCTCTCTCACCAAATTAACGGCTGCACTGGCTGTTCCGGCTGTTTCGGGTGCACCCTGAACGACGGCTTCGGCGTACATTAACAGGATCTCGGCATAGCGGATAACAGTAAAGTTTTTATTCGTTCCGTAGTCGGTACGTCCTGGGGTAAGCTGGTTCGAAGGCAGATAATGTTTGCCGGCGGCAAACATGGCGCGGGCATAGTCGTTGAAGCGGTCGCCCGAACGGGTTGTGTTGGAAATCCATGCCGGAAGGTTAGCATAGTGTGGGTCGCTTTTGAGCTCGTTGATGCCACGATCAGTGAAAAGTACTGTGGTTTCAAGTCGGATCGTTTCGCCACGGTCGAGCATGAATTTGATGTATTTCAGGCTTGGCTCAAAAAATCCCCAGCCATCGCCGGCACCGGCAACCGCAGGCGTCCAGCCCTGCGGACCGAAAAAGGCAAAAAGATAAGCGTAGTTGTCGCCTGTACCTTGCCCTAAATCGGAATACTGGAGTTCCCAGATATTCTCGTTATTCAACTTTCCTTTAATTTTGAAAAGTTCATAGAAGTCAGATTCGAGGGTAAATTTTCCAGAATTGATAATTTCGCCAGTGGCATTGGCGACTTCCGCATACTTTTTAAGTTCAAGATTAGCCAAAGCCTTCATTGCCAATGCGGTAAACTTAGTAACACCACCGGGAAGATCAGTTCTTTCATTGGGTCGAACAGCAGGCAAAAGTGGAATGGCTTCGTCCATCCAGTCCGAAATCATCTGCATCACTTCGTCTTTATTGCTCAATTTCGCAGCAAAAAGGTCGGAGGGCGAAGATGTGGGAGGCACCGGAAGCCCGCCCCAAACGCGACTGAGCTGGAAAAGCCAGAACGATTTGAGTACTTTTATTTCAGCAATGTATTGATTACCAATGGCTTTGTTAGCACCATATTCCTGATAAAGTGCCACCTGCTCCATTGCCGAATTGGCAGAGAGCATGTTTTGATAGAAATTTTGCCAGAGCGAATTGTACATCCAATAGTCTTTGTTGTAATGGAATTTGTCGGTTTCGGCGTAATCCTGTTGGTCGCCTAAGCCGCCGGCGTTCACATCGTCGCCACGAACGGAGATTAACGGAAAACATTCCCATTCAATGCCGTTGAACTCCTGATAGGTGCCGACAAGCGGCAGAATCATATTGCTGCTGACGGTGTAATCGGTTTGCCCTGTGGGATTGGTGTTCTCTTTTGGCTCGTCGAGGTATTTGTTGCAACTGCTTAAAACCAACGCTCCAACGAAGAAAAGGGCTGTTGTACTTAGTAAATTATTTCGTTTCATGTCAATAGCTGTTTTGGGTTAGAATTTCACATTAAGGCCAAGGGTATAAATTGCTGCAACGGGATAAGTCTGTGTATCAATTCCGTTGGCAACCTCAGGCGTAAAACCATTGTATTTAAACATCGTGTGTGGCCGTTCGGCAGTGAAAAAGACACGTGTTTTCGGGAAAAAACCGTTGAACCATGTTTTGTTATTGATTGTATAGCCAAGCTGGATATTCTGGAATCTGAAAAACGAACCGTCTTCCACAAAATAATCGCTCATTTTTTGATTCCATCCTTTGCGTAGCCCTGCCGAACTTGGATATTTGTTGGACGTACCCTCGCCGTACCAGCGGTTGACAGCAAGGTCAGCATCGAGGTTTCCATCGGGTATCCAGATGATTTCGCCACGTTTACGGTTTAGCACTTTATTGCCGGTCTGTCCGTAGAAGCTGAGCGAGAAGTCGAGGTTTTTCCAATTGAGGTTGATGTTGCCGCCATACATGATGTTTGGGAAATAGGAACCTAAGATCACACGGTCGTCATCGTCAATTTTGCCGTCTTTGTTTTGGTCAACATATTTGAAATCGCCCGGAACAAGCCCATTGGCCACAGCAATGGGATCGGCATCAATTTCGGCCTGATTCTGATAGACTCCGGCCACCTGACGTCCGAAAAAGGCCATCAGCGGCTCGTTGAGGTAGGTGCGCTGACGAAACTCGGCACTGCCACCATCAATATAGGTTTGCCCATAAAGGTCAACAGCCTGATTTTTCAAGGTCGAAAAGTTGGCACTGACTGAATAGCTGAAATCTTTGCTGATGCTGTTGTTCCAGGTGGCTTCGAGCTCAATGCCGCTGTTGCGAATCACCCCAACGGGTTTGAGAACGCTGTTGCCAACGCCTGGATTGATGACCGGAATGGCGGCATTCTTGGTATCGCGACGGTAATAATCGAAGTCAAGAGCCAGATGGTCGTCCACTAAGCGCGAGGTGAAACCGATATTGGTCTCTTCGACAAGTTCCCATTTTAGCCAACTGAATGAATTACTGACAACGGTACCCGAATAGACGATGCCGCCAAGGGTGGTGGTAACCACGCGCGTGGTGTAAGCACCGTCAGAAGCAGGAACAGACTCATTGCCAAGTTGACCCCAACTGGCACGAAGCTTAAGAAACTGGATATAGGGATTTCCTTTCAAGAAGGGCTCTTCCGAAATGACCCATCCTAAACCAAAAGCAGGAAATTTACCCCATTTTTGTTGGTATTTGTTGCTGCCGTCCGCACGAAAAGTGGCGTAAAACAAATAACGATCGCTGAAATTGTAGGCTAAACGACCAAAATACGACATCCCATATTGCCTGAGACCATTATCCCAAACGGCTTCAGCAGGGATGTTGAGCGACTGGTCCAAATACCACGCCTGCTCCATATTAGTCGGAAAATTTTTGCCTTGAGCCGAAACCACTAACATATCCTCGTCTTTGAAAGATGTGCCGGCCATCAGGGTGAAATGATGCCGTTGAATATCTTTATTGAAGGTTAACACATTATCCCAGATACTCGTATTGAAAAGTGAAAGAGTGCGGGTGAGGGTGGCATCAGGATTCTGAAAGCTGTTGCCAATAAACCAAGGAAGATTAACCGCACGTTGGTCAACTGATGAATAATAATAGTTATAAGTGCTTTTGAATGATAACATCTTGGGCAGGAGCGTGAAATCGGCAAAAAAAGCCGTTGTCATCTTTTTTATTTTCATCCTGTCAATATTGAAATCCATCGTTGGGAAGGGGTTTTGCCCACTGCGATAACCCAAATCCTGCGCATTGGCATAATTTATCGGGTGTGCATTGGTAAGGTTTTCGTCGAAAACCGGCATGATGGGCACTGCAAAGTAGGCTTGATTCCACGCCGAGTTTTGTGGATTGAATTTGGTGGCGTTGCTCGAGATGATATTGCCTCCAACCGTGAGCCAGTCGTTCACCTTGACATCAACCTTTGAACGGAGATTGACCCTTTCATATTCATTTTTCATTTTCAGAATACCGTCCTGATAAAAATAATTTGCTCCCAATGAATAGCGTGCTTTGTCAGTACCACCGCTAATATCAAGATTATGATTGCTTTGTGGAGCTACTTGCAGGATTTCTTTATACCAATCGGTGTTCACATCCGGCACATTGGGGTTAATTCGGCTGCGGCCATAACGCTGCATGGCGTTGAGGATAAACGACTGGTCGGCAGGCGAGCCGGACTCAATGGCCATCATGGCAAACTGTTGTGCGTTAGCCATTTTCACAATATTTTGTGCATTCTGGAACCCGTAATAACCATCGTATGTTACCTCGGTTTTTTTGTTGTGACTGCCTGATTTTGTGCTGATGAGAATGACCCCATTGGCAGCTCTCACGCCATAAATGGCGGCTGCAGAGGCATCTTTCAACACCGATACCGACTCAATATCGCCCGGATTGAGGAAATCAATATTGTCGTAAAACATACCGTCAACGACATAAAGCGGAGCATCGCTCCCTCTGCCGGGAAACGACCCGATACCGCGAAGACGCACCGTCGGGCTATCGCCCGGACCGCCGCCGCCCACCACTTGCAGACCGGCAACCTTGCCCTGAAGTCCCTGCATGGGCTGTGATGAAGGTGTTTTGGCTAACTCATCAGATTTGATGGTGGTGATGCTCGAAGTGAGGTCTTTCACCTTCACCGTGCCATAGCCCACAACCACCACTTCTTGAAGACTGGTTTTGGCAGCCACAAGGCTTATTTTGAGGTGAAGCGATTGGCCTACTGCTACTTCCGTTGATTGGTAACCGACGTAACTCACTACAAGCAGATTCTCGCCCAATGCAAGTGTTAAAGCAAAGTTGCCATCAAAATCGGTAGAAGTACCTTTGTTCGTTCCTTTAATCATCACTGTGGCACCAGGTAACGATTCTCCTGTCGAACTATCAGTAACGGTGCCGGAGACATTTCTGGTCTGACCTTGCAGCAGACTCGGCGCGGCAAACATCAGAACGAACAGAAGAATCCATAGCCGTCGCAAAACCGTGCAAAAGAGTAAATAATTCTTCATAGCTTTCTCATTGTTTTAAAGGTCGAAATTAGATTTAAACTTTGATTGATATGGTTAAATAATTGATTATTAATAAAATAAATCGAATTAATGAATCCAAGGTTTAACCCATTTCGGGCTACATCTTATGCGATTACCTTATTTGTAGGTGTAAAAATAATATTTGTTTGAGCAAAAAAAAATTATCCACTGAAAAAATCGTTTGGTTAACTTTTTTTCATGAAAGAAAACTCAAAAAAAAATGTCAGATTTTTAATCGTTCTTTCAGAACACTACACTGAATGGGAAAAATTTATCTGAAGAAAATCTTACAGAAATCAATAATTTGATTTCTGTCAAAAAACCGAATAAAAAATGAAATCATCTTTTGGCTGGTTTTTTCATAAGAAACTTAGCAAGCATTTCTTTTATCAGGCGAATATCGTCCAGTCGGATGACAAAATCACTATATCGGGCACCTGTAATTTTTCGGAAGATAACCCATTGGTAGGCCACTGCGGCTATATACGCTAAAGAAGCCGAGGCCGCCGCACCCAACATTCCGAAAGGTTTCACCAGAAGGATGACCGATGGAAGCGAGATACATAATCCGGTAACCGATGCATAGAGATTGTGCCTTGGACGCCCTGTCCCCGAGAAAAAATGGCTAAAAATGGAATTGGCTGCCAAGGCTACGACTCCCGGACTGAGAACAAAAATCACTGTGTTGACACTTCCAAAATCCTTTCCCAATAGCGCACCAAACCAGACAGAGGGAATAAGGCAAAGCACAATTACAGCAAGCAGCGTGATCATCACCGCCAATTTCATCAGCCTGATGGTAACTTCTTTGGCATAATCCGCATTGTTTGAGTTGCTTATGGCCGAGAGCTGAACCAACGAAATGCTTTGTCCAATCAGCCTCAATCCCTCGGTAAGCTGGGTGGCCGAATGGTAAACTCCAAGATTGGCAAGGCCAGAAAGCGATCTGATGAAGTAAAAACCCAATCGCTTGTTCAATAAATGGGTGATGCTCGAGAGTTGGGTCATCAGGCCAAAATTCAACATCTCGCGCAGGGATGGCACCCGAAGTTCGCTTGTTTTGGGAAGTTGTATCAGAAAAAGAAATCCTAATACAACACTCACTGCATACGAGATCGTTTGTGTCCACACTACAGCCCAGGCGGTACGCACTCCAACTCCCCAGATGAAAAATGTCATAAGCGGAATCACCAACAAAAACTGAAGAGAAAATAAAATATTGAACTTTCTTATCTGCTGCCTTCCAAGCAAAATATTCTGATTGATGCCATGTAGCCCGCTGAGTATCACTAAGATAAGGATAAAAAGTTCATAGCCTTCGGGCACAAGGATTTGAAGCAGTTGAGGCTTGAGTTTCAATAAGAGCATGCCGGCACCGGCTATCAAAACGATAAACGAGAGCCAACCTATGGCTAAAAACATCAGCTTTTTCAACTGTCGCCGCGAACTGTAGAATACCAATGCATTGCCGGCCATATCGGCAGCCAACAAAATGAGCGAGACATCAAGCATTACTAATCCGGCCACACCCCATTCACGACTGCCTAAAAAATTGGTAGCCAGCCACAAGACGACTAATCCCGTGAAGGCGTTCAAAATACGTGTGATGGAAGTGGATACAATTTTCCGAATCATTTTCCTTTCCTAAATTTAAGTTTCGCCTGATGTACAAAACCCGGCAGGGTGAAACTGAAACGTTTCCCGTCAATCAGAATGCCGCTGGAATAAATATTATAGGTGTGAAGTCCGTTTTTGTATGGCCAGAGGGATGAAGGTTCAATGCGTCCGATGATTTTTTCTTCAAAATGGGTGGGACTGAGCGACACGATTTCACAAAGATTGACGGCACGCCCATAGTGTAGCGAACAATCCTGAACCGGCCTTATCAGTTTTCCGCCTTCACGAAAAGGCTTTCCGGCATTGCGTGCTGTGGCAATGTCGGTCTTCACCGGATTGTTCTGATGTGGGGTATAAGGCCCCAGAAGGTGATCAGAATAAAAAGCGTAAAGATGAACGCTTGGAAACGATTTTTCCGTAAAAAGCAACCACCATCGCCCCTCATGCCGAAAAACAACAGGATCAACAGCAGCATAACCAGTCAGCAACTCACCTACGAAATGGGCTTTAACCTCCTTTGTATCAATTCTATACAGTTTAACTGTACGGCTTTGATAACATTCCGGAATTAAATAGAGGTTGCACTCGTGCTCCAAAACATAGGGGAAACTCAGATGTTCATTTTCCTCCAGAACAACCCATGGTGTCTGATAATTTTCCGAAGCCTTGAGCGCAACGATACGCCCCTTGCCTTTGGAGTAGCTAAACTCTTCGGCCAAAATATAACTATTGTTCGGTGTTTCAAGCAAAAATGGATCAGCCAGATAGCTGTCTTTATTCCAACGAGCAACTCGGTTAAAAAGGTGAGGATTTTGCATTGCACTTTCCCAAGAGTCCTCGGCAAGTGCGAGATGCCAGTCCTCCTGCCTGAAAAAGAACCGAAAATGAAATTCTATCCTCCTGTAAATCAACAAGAGAAAAAAGAAGATCATCTGAAAATTGCCGGGTGGTTTAAAAATGGATGCCCGAGTCTCAGAAAGGGGAGGAGTAAAATGCCCGACATCAAGGTTGCGGCAAACCTGAGCCGGCATGAGTGCGCTTTCGGTATAGATCTGGTCGAGATGCGCCTTATATGAGTGATATACTACGGGGTAATAATTTTTCTTCAAGAGATAGCCCTTGTCCAATCCGGCGCTCAATTTCTGCAAAATAACCCCGTTTTTTGTTGCTTTCCGGTAAAACTCCCAGAAACCCGGTGGGCCGCCACGTATCTCCTGTTCATCATCGTGATGAAACGACCAAATACCAAACCGCGCTACATCCAAAACCTTGCCTCTGAGGATGTTAAAGCCAAAACGTAAAATAAAATCCAAGTTCTCATTTCCCAAAACCTGGATCATTTCATCTGGAAATTCGCTGGCATATCCTTTCGCCATAGGGCTGCATTCCATCAGTTTTGCTCCGGAAAGTAACTCGGTGATATCTTTGGTTTTTTTTGAGGATGGCTTGAAAATGAACCTGTTCCACAATCGGAAGAGCAATCGGTTGTACGGATAATTTTGTATTCCCGAGATGAAGGAAGGCCTTTCATGAGACTCCTTTTTTATAATAACGATTTCAAGTCGGTGGCCTTCCTCGAGCAGCAGCCGTATGGTTTCATGCTGCCACGCTTCCAGAAAAAGACTATTGGCCAGCACTCCAAAACGAAAACTTGTTTCCGCTTTTGTTGTCCTCGCCCGTAAATCAAATTTTTGCTTCATGCGCTTTTGCTACCTTTGTCAGGAAAATCATCTGCTGCGGCCAAACAGCAAATATCTGCTTTTTTCCGCATGTTTTGTTCATCAAATATCAATTTACTGCCATGCCAGGCCTTGCCATCTGCTGCAATTTTTCAGAACAGGAGATTCAGTCAGCACTCAATCAATTTCCGAGGGCTGATTACCCCGTCATTCAACAAGAATTTAACGTCGGACAAGGGCTTTTTGTTGCAGCTTTTACCTATCCTGATTACCCATTTTTGCATTGGCAACGTGGCGAATGTCTTGTATTTGCCGAAGGAAAAACCTATCCTTTCGATCCGGATGGTTTGCGTGATGACTGTTTTTCGTGGTTTACTGATGATGGATTTCGCCTCAGACAAATTGAGAAATGGGTGGAGAAACAAGATGGTGAGTTTGTGATTTTGTTGATAAATAAGCTTTTACAGAAAGGATTGATTTTCAACGACCGTTTTGGCCGGCTTCCGCTTTATCTTCTTAGGGAACAAGAAAAATGGTGTATCTCGCGCGAAATTGGCTTCACCAGCCGCTTCACTCAACATCCAAAACCCGACAAAGGGGCAATGGCAGAAAATCTTTTGTTTGGCTATCCGCTAGGCGACAAAACCTTCGATGAGCGTGTCAGACGCATCCCGTCTTCGGCACAAATCATTTTCGACCTACCTGAAAGGAAGTTCTCCTGTCAGCACTCACTTCCGATATGGGATGGCCGGCAAAAAACCGATTTTAAAATTATTAACCGCCTTCTGAATATACTCGGTCAGGCTATCGCCAATCGTCTTGAAGCCAACCCCAATTTGACACTTTCGTTGAGCGGAGGTCTCGACTCCCGCCTAATAGCGGCTATTCTTAAAAGGCAAGATATTGATATTCAGTGGATAACCTATCGCGACGCCGAAGGCTCAGCAGAACCGGATGTGATTGCAGCACGAAAAATTGCCGAACAACTTCAACATAGCCGTTTTGAAACAATCGGGCTTCCTCTCACAAAAGCTGAAAACGTGTGCCGCCTTTTGCAACTTAAAAACGGGATGAATGGTGCCGATATGGCTTTTCTGATTCCTTTCTTAGAGCTTTTCCAACAAAACCAATGGCAGATGATGACCGGCGATGGAGGCGACAAAACCCTTGAGAGTCTTCGCCCTCCGATACCTCTCATGCATCAAAATCAGCTTTTATCATTGCTTTTATGGAAGCATCGCGCCCCCTCTATAGCTTCCGTAGCTGCAATTTTGGATGTGGAGATTGATTTTATCAAGAATTCATTGCGCGAAAGCCTCAAACCGTATGAATTGAAAAGGCTTGAAAATCAATACGAAATGTTCCTATTTCATGAAAGAGCCCTCCATTGGCTTTTCGAAGGTGAAGATCGTAACAGGTCATTTTGCTGGACAACATCCCCATTTTATCAGCCCGAGTTCTGGGAGACGGCGATGGAAATCAGGATGCAGGACAAATCTTTTGGAAAATTGTTTGTGGAACTTTTTCGACAACTTCCCGGAAATCTCGACAGGCTTGAAAACCCAAACTGGCGACTCGCGCCTACGCAAGGCACACAACTTAAGTACTTGCAATTCAAACAGTCACTCAAAGCCGGCTTGAACAATTTTTCAGTATTTCAGCCCCGAACGGGAATCGCATGGAGAAATCTGCCTCAAACCCCCAATTTTGAATGGTTTGCACATTTCGTACCCCTGCTCACAACTTCTCCAATTTGGCAACGTGCAGAAAAAGAATTGCTTACACCAGAAATTTGGCTGAGACTTCTTAGCATAAGCTTACCCGAAAATCAAAAGAGCTAAATACCGGAAATAGCTTATTTCTTAAGAAAATGTTAAGCCGTTTCGGTGAAATGCCGTAATTTTGAACCTCTCTTTCTACCATTTCTACTGTTCTAGACTTATATACTTGAATTTCAATAAAATGTACAATTTCCTTTATTTATGAAAAAAATCTTTTTGGCTTTTGCCCTTCTCGCGATCGGGCTAAGCACATGGGCCGATGGTTTGGTTCGTACGTACCATTTTACAGCCCCAACACTATCCAAACATCAAGGTTACGATCTGCTGCACTTCGATCAGGCCATGCTAACCAACAGAAGCGGCGAGCCTTTGATTCCCTACACTTCGGTGAGTTTGTTGTTGCCACAAGGCGAAGAGGCCATTTCTATCACCATTGAAAAAGACGGAAAAACAGCGATTCCCGGACATTTTGAGCTGTATCCTGCCCAGCCCTCACGACCTCTTTCTGCAAAAGACGCTCCTGTTTTTCAGAAGAATGAAACCATCTATAACAGTGCCCGACCCTATCCCGGCGAGGAAAAATCACATCTGAGCACACATTTTATGAACGGATTTGGCTTTGCTTTTGCCTCTTTCAGTCCGGTGGAATATATTCCATCCCAAGGACAACTATTTTATTATCAAAAGGTTACTGTTACTATTAAAACCAAATCAACCTCGAGAGCAGCCGCACAAAACAAAATGTTGAAAACCTCACCCGAAATAATGGCGAAGATCGAACGCTTGGCACAAAACCCCGAAATCATCAAAACTTATCCCACAAAACAGCGTGGCGCAGATGATTTTGAGATTC
This sequence comes from Bacteroidales bacterium, assembly GCA_039811545.1. Taxonomy (GTDB): domain Bacteria; phylum Bacteroidota; class Bacteroidia; order Bacteroidales; family F082; genus JALNZU01. The sequence goes on from JBDHYV010000017.1 coordinate 12,357, forward strand.
TTGTCGTTACGCCTCAGACTTATGTTTCGAGTTTTGACCAACTTAAAGCCATGTATCTGGCCAAAGGCGATCGTATGCAAATCATAACCACCGAAGCCATTAACAGCAATGTTCAAGGGCAAGATTTGCAAGAAAAAATCCGCAATCTGATTATTCAGAAATATCAGCAAAACCAAATTGAAACCGTGATTCTTGGCGGCGATGTAGATTTGGTTCCTTACCGCGGATTCTACTGCTATGCCCAATCAGGTAGTGGCTACTCGGACAACGGCATTCCTGCCGACCTTTATTACGCAGCACTCGACGGAAACTGGAATGCCAATGGAAACAATCTCTGGGGCGAAGTAGGTGAGGATGATCTTCTGCCTGAAATTGGTGTTGGTCGTTTACCTTTCAGCAATACCACCGAGCAAAACAACCTCATTAATAAAAGCCTGAAATACCAAACCCAACCCGTGCTGGGTGAGTTTACAAAACCACTGTTGGCCGGTGAAGATCTTTACGACAACCCCTTAACACTGGGTAGCGACTACCTTGAACTGCTCATTGGCCTGCGAAACGACAATGGTTACACCACCAACGGAATTCCTTCGTCGTACAATATTCAGAAGATGTACGACGAAAACCAGTATTGGTCGGGAAGTAATCTCATCAATGCCATAAATCAGGGAACCCAATATGTGCACCATGTGGGCCATGCCAACCAGACTTATGTGGCAAAACTCACCAATTCCGACATCACCAATGCCAATTTTGCGCAGACCAACGGCGTTATTCACAACTACTCCATTTTCCATACGCATGGCTGCGACTGTGGATCTTTTGACTACAGCGACTGCATTTTGGAACGCATGGTGAACATTGAGAATTTTGCGGTGGCTGTCATTGGAAACTCGCGCTATGGCTGGTTCAACGAAGGACAGAGCGAAGGCCCGTCGGCTCACTTGCACCGCGAGATGACCGATGCTATTTACCACGACAAGATTGCAAAGCTTGGGCTTGCCCTCAGCGAGTCCAAAACCATGACTGCACCTTGGGTTAATGCTCCCGGCCAGTGGGAAGAAGGAGCATTGCGCTGGAACTTTTACGACTTGAACATTTTGGGCGACCCGGCCCTTTCAGTCTGGTCGGCCGAACCCCGAACCACTCAGGTGAGTTACTCTCCTGAAATGGTCATTGGCTCGTCATCAACTACCGCCAACGTTACCGTTTCGGGCTTTGCCCTGCCAGGTGCCGTTTGCAGCATCCTTCGCAACGGACAACTCATCGGCAGGGGAATAACCAATAACAGCGGAACGGCTGAAATCGTGTTCACCTCGCCCGTTACCGAGATCGGAAGTGCTCAACTCATTGTTTCGGGCTACAACTGCCTCACCCAAACGCTTCCCATCACCTTTATCCCGGCCACAGGAGCTTACATCGTTTACAGCAGCTACGTTATCAACGACACCAATGGAGGAAACGGAAACGGTCTTCCTGATGTGGATGAAACCATCAGGTTAAACCTTGCAATGAAAAATGTTGGTTTAGAACCTGTTAGCTCCGTCTCGGTTGTTGCGCTCACCTCAAACCCTTATATAACTTTCGTCAGTAGTTCTTTTAATACCGGCCCAATCGCTGCCGGTGAAACAGTCCTTCTTGAAAATGCTCTGACACTCCAGATCAACCACGGTATCCCTAATCAGGAAATGGTGATGATTCAGCTTGACGCCGGCGATGGAAATTCAAACTGGCAAAGCAGTTTTGGCTTCCCGGTCAATGCCCCTCAGTTTTTGATTGGTAACTTCAGTATCAATGATGCTGCCGGAAACAATAATGGCTTGTTAGACCCCGGCGAAACCATTGGCTTTGTCGCAAAAGTGAGCAATACAGGGAGCTGCACAGGTTCGTTCGACCTAAAGGTGGAAAGCACCAGTCAATGGCTGGATATTGAAAACCCGCTTTTCACTGTAACTTCAATTGCTCAAGGCCAAATGATAGAACACAGTTTTCTGATGACCGTCAATCCTGCAACGCCGACAGGAACGGTAATCCCCTTGCAAATCAAGGTAATAGATGGAAATTATAGTGTTTATGAAGACCTCATGCTTCCTGTGGGATTGCGTATCGAGAGTTTTGAAAGTGGCGACTTTGGCGAATACGAATGGAATCATAGTGGCAATGGCAACTGGACAATTAGCATGGGAGGCGCATTCGATGGCAACTTCTGCGTAAAATCGGGTGCCATTGGCAACAGCCAGCAGTCGAACTTGTGGATCAGCCTTATCGTGATGGGTACCGACAATGTGAAGTTTGCCCGCAAGGTATCATCAGAAGCCAACTACGACTTTCTGAAATTCTCCATTGACAACAATGTGGTGGGAAGCTGGTCGGGCGAGATTGGCTGGGAAGAAATGAGCTATCCCATCACCGAAGGTAGCCATGTGCTCAAATGGTCGTATCAGAAAGATGTGATGGTGGCCCAGGGCAGCGACTGCGCCTGGATTGACAAGGTAACTTTCCCCGGAACAACAACGGTGATTGACCTCGGCGAGAAATTTAGCCCAATGGCAACCAGCATCGCACCTAACCCAAACAAAGGCCGTTTCTACCTGGTTACCAACACCTCATTGCCATTGCAGGTGAAAGTAATCAACAGCAGCGGACAAATTGTGGCTGCATTTGAAAATGTTACCAATTCCCATTCGCTCGATGCAACAAACCTCAGTAAAGGAATATATGTAGTAGAGGTGAGCGATGGTCAAAAGACATATCGCAACAAGATGATTATCAACTAATCAGCTCATTCTATGCCAAGATAAAAATCTTTTATCATGGCTTGATAAGCCGGAGTGAAGGCAAAGTTTTTGTCGCGTAGGACAAGATTTTCGCACTCCGGCTCTTTTATTGGCAAAAAAGTCGTTTCTATCATCACCCGGTTAGCGTCGCGACCTTCAACAGGGATAATTTTGCAGATTCGGGCAGGCCATAATTGATGGTAAAGACAGTTTTGGATGAAATTCTCCTGGCTCTCGGCAGGGATAACTACCGAAAAATGTCCTTCTGGTGCCAACAGACGGGCTGCGTGTTCAATCAGGTTTTCATGCGGCAAATTGTCGGTGTGACGGGCTAAGTTGCGACGCTTGCATGATGCTTTGAAACTGTTAATAAAAAAAGGCGGATTACTGATGATCAGTTGATAGCGAAGGGAGGGAGGGAAAGGAATAAAATTCGCGACATCGCTGTTCCATACCATCAGCCGGTTGCTCCAGGCCGAATTGCCAAAATTGAATGCAGACTGAAAGGCCGAACCACGGTCAATATCAATGGCATGGATTTCAAGTGAAATGGAGCGTTGTGCCAGCATAAGTGCCAGTATGCCCGAACCTGTACCAATATCGAGTGCAAAACCTTGCTCGGGAAGCCGTACCCAGGTACCCATCAGCACCGCATCAGTGCCCACTTTCATCGTCGAATCCTGATGAAGCATACTGAATTGCCGGAAATGAAAAGGGCGGCTATCCATTAATACGGTCTCTAACTGTTCAGATAAAGATCAATCAAACCTTCAGGGGCATTGATGAAAATAGTTTTCGACCGGCGGTCAACCTTCTCAATCAGCTCATCGCGAATAGGAATCAGCACCTCACGGCCACTACTGAAAATCTGAAATAGAGCCTGACCCGGGTATTCCAGTACTTTCTCAATCGGACCAAGCTCGCCGGCAACAGTGTCAATCACTGTGAATCCGGTTACCTCATGAAAGTAAAACTTGTTGCCTTTCAATTTGGGCAAAAGCTCTAAAGGAAGATAAATATCCAAACCTGCCAATCCGGCAGCAGCCTCAACGGTGTCAATATCCTGAAGCTTCACATAGGCTTTGTCAGTATGGATGCCCATCTTACTGATGAAAAAGGGAACCAGCCCATTGCGTATTTCAAGGAATATATGGGAAAGCTGACGGTAGTTCTGCGGGCTGTCGGCATCAATACGGATGCTGATTTCGCCTTTGATACCGTGGGTTTTGATGACCTTCCCAAAATAAAAACAATCTTCTTTTTTTTGCATGATCTTCGCGGCTTGGTTTGCAAAAATAATCCAATGAGTGAATAGAATCTGTCTTTTGGTTTCTATAAAAAAAAACCGGCCTTTTTCGGGGCCGGCTTCAATGCGTTGTTGAACGAAACTATGCTTCGGAACTTTCTGCTTCGGCAGCGGTTTCTTCGCTTTCTGCTTTGAGTGCGGCAGCCATTTTTTTGGCTACTTCGGCAGCTTTGGCTTCTTTGGCCTTGGTTTCAACTTCAAAAGCTTTTTTCTTTTCGGTGCGGGCTGCATCCCTGAGGCCGCTCCGTTTGGCTTCGATACGGGCAAGTTTTTCGGTCATCCATTTCTGGAATTTTTCCTCAGCCTGTTCGACAGTCAAAGCCTTTTTAGCAACACCTTTCAGAAGATGAAGTTTGTACAAAATACCTTTGTACGAAAGGATAGCCCTGACAGTGTCAGTAGGTTGGGCTCCATTCTGAAGCCATGTGAGCGCCCGCTCCTGATCAATATTAATCTCGGCAGGATTTGCAATTGGATTGTAGGTGCCAATCTTCTCGATAAATTTTCCGTCACGTGGTGCACGACCATCCGCAATTACAATATGATAAAAAGGTTTGCCCTTTTTACCATGACGTTGTAATCTCATTTTTGCTGGCATAATAGCTAAATTTAAAACTTTTAATAAGTGGGTTAAAATGAGCGGCAAATGTCCGATTTTTTTTTGAACTGACAATGCCTCTTTCGGTTTTTTTTTGACAATTTCTTAGAGCCCTTTTAGCTTAATCAAAAGACCTCTGAATAGAAAATGAATGTTATGTCATTAATATTCAAATATATATATTTTATTGAATGTTTCTAAATTGAATGTGATTCTTTCTATAGTTGCATGATTTCTCTAGTTGCAATCTTGTTTTCGAGGCAATAACTCACCAATTTAGCCCGGGCAGCATCCAAAGTGGCCTGAGATTGTTCGCAATGTGCCTTCCAGATATCAGGCATTTTATGGCATAACTCGAAATCCGACAACAAAAAACGGGCTGTGCTTTGTGCCTGCTGCCAGTCCGTGAGCAAATAAACAAGATTGCTGTCGCGCAGCCCAATTTGTTCTATGCAGATTTTCTGCTTCGCGTAATCACAAACAATGCCAAAATGCCGACAAACTGCCTGCACGATTTCCGAAAAAACGATTTCACTCATATTTTTATTCTTTTATCCTGAATAACTAAATTTTCTAATGCTTTACAAACCAATGAGATATATAGCAAAACCATTTTTTTATTTTTATTGATTCTAATTAAAAACAATTGCTTACTTTTACACGTTGAAATGTCGAAACAAAGTTTTTGACAAAATTAGAGAAAAAGGATGCAGAATGTCATTCCGGCTTTAGGCGGTAAAATGAAGACTGACCGGAAGTGGAATAAAATGGAAGAGTATGAGTGAAGTAAAAAAGGACA
>JBDHYV010000018.1:0-17376 GCA_039811545.1 Bacteroidales bacterium
TCAGCCTCGGTTACTCCGTCAACAGGAGCTGTAATGGCATTGAAACCTTCTGTACTTCCTTTGAGAAGATACCCGGCTGCTGCAGGAAATGCATCGGCCCAAACGGCTTTCAAACTGTTCATACCGGTTGCGGTAAGTGTAAAAGCCGTGGGGTGGTTTTCAGGTTCGTTAGCCGGGCCGGCAACAGAGCCCATCAGGACGAGAGTCTTATTGTCTGCACCGGAAGTTGAAACAAGAAGTTGCTGATTGTAGTTACCGCTGTTAAGACCGGCCTTCAACCGGACAAAGACTTCTGTGTTGGCAAGCGTGCCGGCAGCCGGAGTCAGAACAATCGGGTTTTGTGCCACGAACTGTGCTCCACCACCAAGTGAGATATCATAAGCAGCCGGAGCATTCAAGGTTACATCGCCGGTGAGTAGGGTTCCCGAGACAACGAATGACTGTTGAACTGACGGCCCTTGCCCAAGGAAATAAGCAAATCCGCTGAGTGTATCAGGTTGAAGCACAAGCACTGGATTCTGTGCAACACCAAGTTCAAGCACTAACACCTGATCGCCGCCGCCTGTTGGATTTACGGTATTGGTAGATCCCCAAAGGCCGTTGGCAGCGGTTTTGGTTTCCACGACAGCCCCGGTACTGTTGCTACGCTCTTCTATCAAAGTAATTCCATTGGGAAGGATATTAGGCACAACAGTACCGAAAGCACCATCCTGTCCGGCCACCAAATTCCTGAACCACAAAGGATAGGCCGTGGTTGTCGAAAAATCAATGCCCGTTGATTCAATGGCTGTTCCAGCAACAGGACGAACAGCGACTCCAAACAATGCATTCTGTTGCGGGCGGTCGTATAGGAATACGAAGTTGCCCGGGTTGAAGGCCGAAGTTGCTCTGAGGGCGGTGCCATCATATTCTCCGGAATTGGTACCAAAACCGATGACTTTCACAGGCAGCGTAGTAAAATAGGTTTCGGCTGTTGTACCGCCGGCACCGTTATTCAGCCTGATGCGCATAAATATGCTCGAGCCTGGGGTAAATCGGGCATTGGTGGTGGGTTCGAGCATGAACCAGCCACTGTAATTCCCTGTGGCATTGGTCACAAACTCGCCATGTTGAGCAGGGTTGGTGAAGCTGGCACCCGTGGTGCGCGTGAAGCTGCCGTTGACACTCACATAAATGGCATTTCCGGCACCTCCGGCTGTAGGACTATCGCTACTGTTGACTGCCTGATTAATATATTTATAGGTAGCATTGGGCAAGAGTCCCGTGAAGCTCAGTCTGAAGGCATAAGGCAATCGGACAGGGTTTCCGATGATATTTTCGGGAAGAAGTTCCTCGCTCATTACAGGTCCCTGAGGCGTTGAAGTGCTGGCCTGTGGAACAGTGCCATTAGTTTTGTAATTGATTTGGGCAGCCGTGCCGTTATAGGGGAAAATTTTGAAGTAATAGGTTTTGTTTGACTCTAATCCGGCAAAGGTATAGGTTCCCACTCCTGAAGCCACATTACGTACGAGTGCAGCATTGGCTTCAGGCACTCCATCTACAGGTGCGGCAATATCGCCAAAACCGGTTGTACTACCTTTGATAAGATAGTTTTGGGCTGCCGGTACAGCATCTGTCCAGTCTAACTTAATCTTACTGAAATCCAATGCGTTAGCGGTGAATGCCGTGGCATGGACAGCAGGCTCAGCCACACCGCCGGTAACATTTCCCGAAAGGCTTACAGCAACGTCTTGTGCTCCCGAAGAAGCTACATAGACTGACTCATTGTCGTATGCTCCTGCGGCCAAACCAGCTTTCAGCCGGACATAGATGGTCGTATTGGCCAAAGTTCCACCAGAGGCATTCAGATTAATCTGGCCAGAAGGTGAAAAGTCGGGAACATCAGTTAGCGACAGTTCATAATGTGGTGCAGAAAGAACAACAACATTCGAAATCAGATTGTTACCGCTTACAGTGATACTCTTTGTGGTGGATGGGCCTTGTCCTTCTTGATAGGTGAATCCACTCAGGCTCAATGGTGTAGCTGTAACAGACGGAAGCACATTCAGGTCAATTACAATCACATTGGTGGTGCCGCCGGTGGGGTTCTGCGTATTTTGCCCGTTCCAAACTCCATCGTTACGGGTTTGGGTGGAAGCAACTGTTCCATCAATTAGTTTGCGTTCTTCTAACCTCTTCACTCCATTGGCATTTGCATTGGGGATAATACCACCCCATGCACCGTTTTCGCCGGCAACATTGTTACGATAGAATGCAGCCCAACTTGTTGAAGCTCCAAAATCAATGCCGGTGATTTCGATACTTGTACCGAAAAGCGGGCGACCTGTCCCTGCGGTATTATCAAAAAGGAAGGCAAAATTCTTTGCCTGTGCATTAGACTCGGCACGAATCGCTGTTCCCTGATTGGGATCGGCTGCCGTACCAAAATTGATCACCTTGACAGGTAAAGTGGAAGTCAAACGGGTTGCGGCGGTTGTGCCTCCGGCTCCATCGTTAAGCTGTATGCGCACAAAGACTTCATTCCCGGGTGTAAATTTGGCATTACCCGAAGGCTCAGTGATAAACCATCCGGTGAAAGCCCCTGTTCCATCGGTGGTGAACTCACCATAAGCTGTGGTTGTGGCCAACGAAGGGCCGGTAGTGCGTGTAAAAGTATGATCGGCATTCACGTATATTGCATTACCGGCACCTCCGGCCGTCGGCGGATCGGTTGCAACAACGATCTGGTTTAGATAGCGATAAGTGGCGTTGGGGTTGAGGTTTGACAAACTCAGCCGGAAAGCAAAGGGGACACGGTTGTTGTTTGTTCCGTTGACGCCCTGAATGTATTGTGGCATGATAATCTCAGTAAGCACAGGGCCGGTCAAGGTTGTTGCACTGGCCTGAGGAACAACGCCATCTATCTTGTAATTGGTTTGAGCAGCGGTGCCGTTATATGGGAAGATTTTGAAGTAATAAGTCTTGCTTGATTCTAATGCGGTGAAAGTGAATGTTCCCAATCCTGAAGCCACATTACGCACGAGTGCGGCGTTGGCTTCAGGCACTCCATCTACAGGTGCGGCAATATCGCCAAAACCGAGAGTACTGCCTTTGATGAGGTAGTTTTGCGCAGCAGGAACAGCATCTGTCCAGTCTAATTTAATTCTACTGAAATCCAATGCAGTAGCCGTAAATGCCGTGGCATGAGCAGCGGGTTCAACCACTCCGACTGTAACATTTCCTGTCAGGTTCACCGTAACGTTACCGGCTCCGGTTGAGGACAGGGCTAATTGTCCGTTGTGCGCTCCTTCTGCCAGGCCCGACTTGAGTCTGACAAAAATGGTGGTGTTTGCCAAAGTGCCACCCGATGGAGTTAAGGTGAGTGTAGCATTTCCAACGAAAGCCGGCGCATCGGTCAGCGAGATTTCGTAATCGGCCGAGGCCTGAACAGTAACATTAGCCGTGAGGGCGGTTCCGCTGACAACGGCACTTTGAGTTGCCGAAGGTCCATGGCCTTCTTCATAGGTAAATCCATTAAGGTTTAACGGGTTAGCAGTGAGAACAGATCCTTGAGCCAAGTCAAGCACAATGACTGAAGTGGTGCCGCCGTTAGGATTAACCGTGTTTTGACCGCCCCAGATCCCATCGTTGCTGGTGAGGGACGAAGCCACAGTGCCATCCGTCAGTTTGCGCTCTTGCACCAATTTCACCCCATTGACATTCATATTTGGGATAATACCACCCCATGCACCGTTTTCGCCGGCAACATTATCACGATAGAATGCAGCCCAGCTTGTTGAAGCTCCAAAATCAATGCCGGTGATTTCGATACTTGTACCGAAAAGCGGGCGACCTGTCCCTGCGGTATTATCAAAAAGGAAGGCAAAATTCTTTGCCTGTGCATTGGACTCGGCGCGAATCGCTGTTCCCTGATTCGGGTCGGCTGCTATACCAAAATTGATCACCTTGACAGGTAAAGTGGAAGTCAGACGGGTTGCGGCGGTTGTGCCTCCGGCTCCATCGTTGAGCTGTACGCGCACAAACACTTCATTCCCGGGTGTAAATCGGGCATTACCCGAAGGCTCAGTGATAAACCATCCGGTGAAAGCCCCTGTTCCATCGGTGGTGAACTCACCATAATCTGTGGCCAACGAAGGGCCGGTAGTGCGTGTAAAAGTATGATCGGCGTTAACGAAGATAACATTACCAGCCCCGCCGGCTGTTGCATTGTCGGTTGCAATAATCATTTGATTGATATAGCGGTAGGTGGCGTTGGGGTTGAGGTTTGAGAAACTCAGCCGATAGGCAAAAGGAACACGGCTATTATTGGTTCCATTGATACCCTGAATATATTGCGGCATGATGACCTCGGTGAGCACAGGGCCGGCGCTGATGGAAACCTGTGGACTGGTGGCTTGTGTCAATCCGGCAGCATCGGCATGAAGGGTGTAATCGCCGGTTTGATCAAACTGAATATCGCTGAAAGTCGCTTCACCATTTACGGCATTTTTCGCCAAAGTTCCACCCACATTCCCCGGTCCCGAAGCCTTGCTGAGGGTAATCTGTCCGCTATAATTGGCATCCGGCGTATTGTCGTTGCGCTGCGCCTGAACTTTGAAGCTCACAACCGGACTTCCCTGCTGACCGACAGCGGGAAAATCAATAAAAGCTAGTTTTGTGGCCGGATTGGTAACAATGTAGCTGTATTCGACCGTAGTGGTGCTGGCTGCTCCGTTATCGGTAGCCGAAACGGCATAATAAACAGTGGTTCCATCAGCCTGAGCCGGGATGGAAGCGGTGGTAACATAATTTGGAACAATACCTACTGCCATTGGAATGGTATTGGTGAGGCTGCCCGACACAAGGCTCCATTTTAACTGAACAGAAGTGATGGTGCCATCGGTATCCGTAACATCTGCCGAAACACTTACGCTTGTAGTTGGGTTAATGTTGGACGAAGGATGATGCTCAACATTGGTGATGGAGGGAGGAATATTGCCCCCGCCGCTGTAATCCGTCAGTGTGATGTCGTCAATATTCAGTCGGCGATTTGCATTTCCGGTTTCCGTTGCTCTTTTGATGCGGACACGTACATTCCCTGTTACATTCACAGCTTGATTGAAGGTGCTGATATCATTACTTGCCGGAGCAGTAAAAGCGTCTCCGATCTGTGTCCAGTTGGCGCCATCATCGGTACTGTATTCCACCATCCAGTCCACCTGTATATCGGTGCCGTAACGTCGGTAGGAAAATGAAATAGACCCTAAACCGCCATTTTTATTTTCAAGCATTGTCATGACAGAGCCTCCATAACCACGCAAACGAGCCGATCGCAAGCCGTTTTTCCAATCATTCGCGTCTGGATTAATCAATGCCTCCGTCAAATTCCAATCAAGTCCGGTGAGTTTAACGGTACCAGAAGCATAAGAGTTTTTTGTCTCCCCCGGGCCCTCAAAACCCACAACATATTGTGCTTTGAGGCTAAACGCGCCAACCACAAGTAAAAGCGCCAAAATATTAAAACGTAAATTAATTTTCATTTTATAGTGTATTAAAATATGAATATAAATTTCTTTGTATCAACATCTTAAAAAAAGCAATCCGGTTCAATATGGATTAATTCGTTCAGAAACAATCTTATCGCACAGCACTTCACCTCACACCCGGTTTGGGTAAAGGGCTTCAAAGATATGAAAAAATCAGGTTACCCAAACTTTCGTTGCAGATCTGGGTGTTTTTTATTCACAAAAAATTAACAAAAAGAAACTTTTTTTTAAATGGGCCTTGAGGAATAATCATCAGATTCCGAATGATTTCTGAGTACCAATGGAAGTTTCTCAAGATCGAAAGGCTTGGCCAAAAAGCCATTGAATCCGGTTTCAATACACTTTTGCCTGACACTGTCCATTACATTGGCAGTCATGGCCAAGATCCTTACCGGATGTTCAATATTCTGTTGATTTTCGTATTCACGTATCAATCGTACAGCTTCGATGCCCTCCATCACAGGCATCTGTAAATCCATCAAAATCAAATCATACTTCTTAGATTTGAATAGATTAACCGCAAGGAGGCCGTTATCGGCCAAATCCACTTCATAATCCATTTTTTTCAATAGAATGGCTGAAATACGTTGGTTGAGCAAGTTATCGTCAACAAAAAGAATTTGTTTGGTTTGACTGTTCTGGACTGCATCTTGCCTTGCACCCTTTTCAAGGGAAATGCGAACAATAAATACCAATTCATCGGCTTTAGAACTGTCAACGACTACCGAGGCATTCATTTCCTGCAGCACCCTTTCGTACATTTTGGCTGAAAAACCGAAATTTCCCCAGATAAAATTTCGAGCCTGCCTTAGCGCATCGGCTTCGCCCCCAACTATGGTATTCTTCAAGCCCGGAATGCCCTTTTCATCTTTAATCTGGACATTAAACTGAAGTTGCATGGCTTGTGACTCAGCAATTTCAGTCAAACCTAATCGAAAATAAATCGTCCCATTTTGCAAACTTTCAACCACACGCCTCAGGAGTTTGTTGAGTAATTGCATCAGTCGGAACGAGTCGCCGAAAAAGCTTTCCGGTAGGTTGTCGGGCAAATCAATGATAAAACCAATTCCTTTTTCATTGGCTATTTTTTTCTGATAACCCAGCAGATGATGCAGTTCGCTATTCAGGTTAAAATTGTTTTTGTCGAGCTGAGTATTTTTGCTTTCGAGCCATACGAAATCAAGCATCTCGCCAATTTGAAAATACAACTGACGCACCTGACACTCAATATCGTTAAGTGCGGGCTGATTGTTCAGCTCGGGATTTTCGATTCTGAATCGTGCCAATGACCCAAAAAGGCCATAGATCGGAGTGCGTATCTCGTGATTCAGCCGGCTAAGGAAATTAAACTTCTCATTGCTCTCTGCCATCTCAATTGTGGTTGAGCTTTCATCATGTTCGGACTTACCCTAAGCGGCAGATAGTTCAACAATACGCTTTCGGTATTGCCGGAGACGCATCTTCAATGCAATCAGTCCGAGTAACAATGTAGCCGTAAAAAATAGTAAAATGACCAGTATGCCGCTCGATTCCAAAGCGGGCAGCAACGCCAGCATAGGCAAGCCATGAACCGGAAAAATCGCCGTCATTCCGTTTCGGACGTGCTGTTGAAAGTGTTTTTTTGCTTCTCCCGATAGATATTTTTCAGCATAAGATGCCAGTTAACACATTGATTATTGATGCAGGCAAGTCATCCGGATTTCTATGCATTGTCTGAGATCAAACAAAATGACGTAAAAAAGAATGGTCCTGAAAGCAGGGTTTGTTTTTCATATTATCCATACTGTTTCCAAGCAAATATTCACCGGCGGAGCAACGGCTTCATAATTCAGCGACCCGATTTCGCCTAAAGCACAAACCGCCAGAAAAAAAGTTTGCTTGACAAATGTAGTGAAAACAATTATTTTTGATTTGTTAAGCAAAAAAAATTAACCACAAAAAGATCAAACCATGAAAAAAAATATCGGAAACACGGATCAGGCACTGCGCATCATCCTTGGCTTGGCCATTGGCATCATCGGCATCATCAATCATTCGTGGTGGGGGCTTCTGGGTTTTGTGCCGTTGGCCACTTCACTTTTTAGTTTTTGTCCATTATATCAGCTTTTCGGCATTCGGACTAACAAGAAGTCGTGATTTCCATTCATTGAAAGCCCTATTTTAGAACACCAAAGCCCGCCAAAAGGCGGGCTTTGGTTTTTGGGAGTGCTCCCTCTATTTGTTTTGGTTAAAATAGGCTAAGGGTAACGGTAAGTCCGGCCATGACCACGGCCACCATTGACATCAGTTTGATAAGGATATTGAGCGATGGGCCGGCTGTGTCTTTAAAGGGGTCGCCCACGGTGTCGCCCACCACTCCGGCTTTGTGTGCATCGCTGCCTTTTCCGCCATAATTTCCTTTTTCAATAAATTTTTTGGCGTTGTCCCAGGCTCCACCGGCATTGTTAAGCATGGAGGCCAGAGTGAAGCCCGAAGTGAGGCCGCCCACGAGAAGTCCAATTACGCCAGATACGCCGAAAACCAAGCCTGTAACCACAGGCACAATGATGGCTAAAAGCGATGGAACTAACATTTCGCGTTGGGCTCCTTTAGTAGAGATAGCCACACATTTTGCATATTCGGGTGTAGCTTTTCCTTCCATGATTCCCGGTATCTCGCGAAACTGCCTTCTGACTTCATCCACCATCGAGGCTGCAGCTCTTCCGACGGCTTTCATGGTCAGAGCCGAAAACAGAAATGGCATCATCGCACCCAGAAAGATTCCGCCAAGCAGCAATGGATTAAAGATAGAGAGGTCGTAAGCCAACGAAAAATCGCCAATAGAGGCTTTAGCCAGCTCCACCACTTTCTGTCCTTCGGCGGCAATAGGTGCCACAACTGTCTTTGCGGTATAGAACACCACATTGCCCACTTGTTTTATTCCATCGCTCTGGTCGGCCAGTTTGCCAATCCAGAGTCTAATCTCTTCAATATAGGCAGCCAACAGGGCCATTGCCGTGAGGGCTGCCGATCCGATGGCAAAACCTTTTCCTGTAGCAGCCGTAGTGTTTCCAAGCATATCAAGTGCATCGGTGCGCTCGCGCACTTCTTTGGGAAGATGAGCCATCTCGGCATTGCCACCGGCATTATCAGCAATAGGGCCAAAAGCATCCGTGGCTAAAGTTATACCTAAGGTGGAGAGCATGCCCACGGCAGCAAAGCCAATTCCGTAAACGCCCATAGCGAAGTTGTGGAAACCACCGGCAAGGCCATAAGCGGCAATGATGCCAATGACGATAACGGTAACAGGCAGCCAGGTTGAGAACATCCCCACTGCCATACCATCAATGATAGTGGTTGCAGGCCCTTGCGTTGCCTGTCGGGCAATGCCCTTAGTTGGTTTGTATTCATCGGAGGTAAAATATTCGGTTCCCTGTCCGATGATAACCCCGGCGACAAGGCCTGAGACCACGGCACCAAAGACACCAAAGGAGATCCATCCGGCATAAGCCATCAGGCCGATGACCACCAGAATAAGGGCCGAGCTTCCGCCTGTGCCTATCAGCAAGGCGTTGAGCAAACTCTTCTGGCTGGCACTTTCTTTGGTTCTGACTAAGAAGATGCCAAGAACAGAGATCAGGATTCCTACGGCAGCCACGATCATTGGGGCGATCACATATTGTTCCTGACTCCCGCCGTAGATAGCGGGCATCGCCGCTCCAAGAGCCGCCGTAGCAAGAATTGATCCGGCATAGGATTCGTAGAGGTCGGCACCCATACCAGCCACATCGCCCACATTGTCGCCCACATTATCAGCGATAGTAGCAGGATTGCGCGGGTCGTCTTCCGGAATCCCGGCTTCGACTTTGCCCACAAGGTCGGCACCCACATCGGCTGCCTTTGTATAAATGCCGCCACCCACACGGGCAAACAAAGCCTGAGTCGAAGCTCCCATGCCAAATGTGAGCATCGTTGCTGTGATCTCCACATATTTAATATGTTCGGTAGTGCCGGGCTGAACAAAGGTAAGACCCAGAAAATCGAGGCCATTCTGCATATTGGAAGGAGTATAAACCCATTCGGTGAGGATATAGTACCAGGCGGCAATGTCAATAAGGGCAAAACCTACCACCACCAAGCCCATCACAGCACCGCTACGAAAAGCAATCTGGAGACCGTGGTTGAGCGACTTCGTTGCGCCAAAGGCCGTGCGTGCCGAGGCGTTGGTGGCCGTTTTCATACCCAGATAGCCACAAAGTCCCGAGAAAAATCCACCCGTCAAAAAAGCAATGGGTACAAAGGGATTTTGGACACCCATGAATGCCAACATGGCCAATAGCACCACAAGAACCCCAAAAACCATGGTTACAACCCGGTATTGCCGCCGCAAATAGGCCATGGCTCCCTCACGGACATATTGTGCAATACGTTTCATCTCGTCAGTGCCTTCATCATTTTTCATCATCATTTTGTAGAAATAGTAGGCAAATAGTAAGGCTGTTAACGCCGATAGGGGTATGAGCCAGAAAATGAGGTTCGTCATAGAGATTTGTTTTTGTGTAAATAAATGAATTAAAATGAGTTGTAAATTTTTGATTTCCGTTTTTTTAAAAACCTCATTATTTCTTCAAGAGGTCAGCTTTCAGGATTCAGACATCAAGCGAAAAAATCGCAATAAGCCAAAAATCGTCTCCGAAAACGATTGCAATTTTAATCAACATTGGTAAACTGACAAACAAAAAAATCATTTTTTTCCCGAATTGGTTAAAATACTTCGGACTGCGCCACCCCGGTTTAAAAAAAACTTTCGTCAGAAAGCCTTGTCATTCTGAAAATCTTTCTACTTTTATAGTGTCAAAAAAATAGCCAAGTTGCTGCATGGAAAAAATTGCTTTAGAGATTGTCAGTCTTTCTTATAGCCATTCACAGAGTGGTGCTTACGCCCTTATTCTCGAAGAAGTTTGGGGCAGTCGCCGGCTACCAATCATCATTGGAGGCTGCGAGGCACAGGCTATCGCGCTGGGCATCGAAAAAATCACTCCTAACCGTCCGATGACACACGACCTGATTCATAACCTGATGGAACAATACGGCATCAGCCTCGATGAGGTCTATATCCATCGTTTTGACACCGGAATATTTTATGCGGTACTAATCTGCTATTCAGATGGTATTACCAAAGAAATTGATGTTCGCACCTCCGATGCAGTAGCTCTGGCATTGCGCTTTGGCTGTAAGATTTATACCAATGAAGAAATTATGCAGGCTGCCGGAATCATTATGAAAAATGAAGAGCCGCATGATGAAGACAGTCAGGAAAAAGATGAGGACGACTCCGATGATGAGTTCGCAATAGATGACTCCGTATTTTCTTTGGGATTGTCAGACTCCCTTTCTTCTCCTCTCAAGTTGCAGGATTCTTCCGACAGAGAATTGGAAGACCTCTTGAAAAATGCCATTGAAAACGAAGATTATGAAAAAGCTTCTATTATCCGGGATGAAATCAAACGCCGGAAGAAGAGCTAAACGCCAATTTACCACCCATACCCTGAACGTATTATGAGATTTTCACCATTCATTTTGCTGCTCATGTTCATTTTGATGGCAGCTCCCCTTGCCCATGCACAAAATCCGTTACCTGACAGCTTAACTACAACGGTTGCAATCGGCGACAGTTTATCACACGATGCCAGCAGTACCGCCTCCGCCTTGACAGCTGAAAAATCCGGCAAAAGCAATCTGTTAGAGATGGAACGACGTTCGGTTTTTTCGATTACAACAATCCTCAGAGGTCTTCTGGGTATGCTTGTTTTAGTAGGCATTGCTTTTATTTTCAGCACTAACCGCCGCGCTATTGACTGGAAAGTAGTGGGTATTGGACTTGGCATGCAGCTCTGCTTAGCCTTAGGTGTGCTTTATGTGCCATTCATCCAGTATTTTTTTGAGTTTGTAGGAAAGCTTTTTGTGCTTGTCCTCGACTTCACCAAAGCAGGAACGCTTTTCCTTTTCAAAGGTTTCGGCAGTGGAGTGATTGAATCGGCACTTCAGAATTTCGCTGTACAGATTCTCCCCACCATCATCTTTTTCTCAGCACTGACCAGTCTGCTGTTTTATCTCGGCATCATCCAGAAAGTAGTGAAAGGTATGGCTTGGGTGATGACCAAGCTGATGAACCTCTCGGGTGCTGAGAGCTTGAGTGTGGCCGGCAACATCTTCCTCGGACAAACTGAAGCGCCGTTGATGATTAAAGCCTATCTGTCGCGCATGAATAAATCCGAAATCCTGCTGGTTATGATTGGAGGTATGGCTACTCTTGCCGGCGGAGTGCTGGCGGTTTACATCAGCTTCTTGGGCGGCGACGATCCCGTTCAGCGACTCCTCTTCGCCAAACACCTGCTCACGGCTTCGGTGATGGCAGCTCCGGGCGCAGTAGTGGTCTCCAAAATATTAGTGCCCCAAACCGAAGCCATTGACAAAGCCTTAGAAGTGTCGAAAGAACAAATCGGAAGCAATGTGCTCGATGCCATCAGCAATGGCACTACCGAAGGACTGAAATTAGCCGTAAATGTTGCCGCTATGTTATTGGTTTTCATCGCTTTCATTGCCATGTTCAACTATATTTCTATTTATATTGGTAAGTTAGCCGGCCTCAATCAGGCAATAGCTTCTTTCACAGGCGGCAAATACACCGAACTTTCGCTACAGTTTATGCTGGGTTATTTGTTTTCGCCAATCATGTGGCTCATAGGTGTAAACGCAAGCGACATCACCTTAGTAGGACGGCTTTTAGGCGAAAAAATCATTATGACGGAATTTATTGGCTATGTGAGCCTGTCCGAATTGAAAACATCCGGTGCTTTCACCGACCCCAAATCCATTATCATGGCTACTTATATGTTGTGTGGCTTTGCCAATTTCGCCTCTATCGGCATCCAAATTGGCGGAATCGGCTCACTGGCACCCAACAAGCGTGTGCAATTGTCAAAATATGGCATGTTGGCACTACTGGGTGGAACTTTAGCTTCGCTTCTCTCGGCCACCATCGTGGGTATGTTGATTGGTTAGTGATTCCAGCCCAACTTCATAACGTCTGATTTTTAATAATTTATTTCATGCAGCAATACCTGAATCTCGTTCGTACCGTGCTGGATCATGGTGTCAAAAAATCGGACCGCACAGGAACCGGCACACTGAGCATTTTTGGCCATCAGATGCGTTTCGATTTGGCCGAAGCTTTTCCGTTGCTGACAACTAAGAAGTTGCATCTTCGATCAATCATTTATGAGCTCCTCTGGTTCATCAAAGGCGACACCAACGTTGGCTATCTGAACGAAAATAAAGTAACTATCTGGAATGAATGGGCCGATGCCGAAGGGCAGCTCGGACCGGTTTATGGTGCACAATGGCGCAATTGGAACAATGAGGGCATTGATCAGTTAGCCGAGGTGGTGGTCAGTTTGTGCCAAAACCCCGACAGCCGACGGCATATCGTTGCGGCATGGAACCCATCGGTGTTGCCGCTTCCGGGACTCTCGTTCACTGAAAACGTGGCCATTGGTCGCGCTGCCCTCCCACCCTGCCATGCCTGGTTTCAATTTTACGTAGCCGAAGGACGACTCTCGTGCCAGATGTACCAGCGAAGTGCCGATATTTTTCTTGGCGTACCGTTCAACATTGCCTCTTACGCCCTGCTTACCATGATGATGGCTCAGGTAACCGGTCTCGCACCGGGCGAGTTTATCCTTACCCTCGGCGATGCACATATTTACCTCAACCACTTAGATCAGGTGAATTTGCAGCTCAGTCGCCAGCCGCGCCCCTTGCCAACAATGAAAATCAACCCACAGGTGAAAGAAATTACCGGATTTACCTATCAGGACTTTGAGCTTTCAGGCTACGACCCTCATCCGCATATTAAAGGCGATATCGCCATTTGAATTCACATGACCGAAAAAAGACCTCTCATCAGTTTCATTGTGGCCATCGCACAAAATGGTGCGATTGGCAAAGACAACCGGCTACCGTGGCATATCCCTGCCGACCTGAAACGGTTTAAAAAAATCACTACAGGCCACACGGTGGTCATGGGAAAACAGACCCTTCACTCGCTTCCTGCCGGACCACTACCCAACAGACGAAACATTGTGTTGAGCCGTACCTTAGAGAGTTGCTGCGATGGCCGTTGCGAACTTGCCCGTTCGATGGATGATGTCCTTCGCATGACCAAGGGGGAAGAAGAAGTGTTCATCATTGGCGGAGCAATCGTTTTCCGACAGTATCTGCCAATAGCCGATAAACTTTATCTAACCATTGTGGAAGCGGATATTGAAGCCGATACTTTTTTCGATGAGATTGACTTCGGTGCTTATCAACTTGTTGAACAAGAACGCATCGGCTATGATTCAGCCGTTGGTTTCAGCTATCGTTACGAAACCTGGGAGCGCAAGCAGGACAATTAATTCACTTTGCTTCATAAACCTGAATCCCTGCCGAAAAAACCTGTAGCGGCTTGATTTCCGGCACTTCTGTTTCATCTGCCAGCATTGGGTCGGCCGAAAGTATCACAAAATCAGCCCATTTTCCGGCTTCGATGCTTCCTTTCACTTCTTCCTCGAATGCTCCTTTGGCAGGCCATATTGTGATGGAGCGCAAGGCTTGCTGACGACTCAGGGCGTTTTCGGGCTGGAATCCACCTTCGGGCCTTCCGTTGAGGTCTTTGCGGAAAACAGCGGCATAAAAAGTCAACATCGGATTGATGCTTTCTATCGGAAAATCGGTTCCGTTGACCAACCAACCGTTTTGCTCGAGCAGTTGTTGTTGAGCATAAGCACCTTTAAGGCGTTCGGAGCCAAGGCGATCGCCTGCCCAACCCATATCGGAAGTGGCATGGGTGCTTTGAATGGAAGGGATGATGTTGTAACGGCCAAAGAGCGCAAAATCGGGCTGATCCACCACCTGTGCATGTTCAATGCGCCAACGACGGTCGTTAGTCCCCTGAAGCTGTTCTGCATACAGACTCAATATCAAGTGGACGGCAGCGTCGCCAATGGCATGAGTGTTCACTTGAAAACCGGCATCATAGGCGCGTTTCATCACATTGCGATAAAAAGCCGTATCGTGCATCATGAGTCCCAGCCTTCCGGGAGCATCGCTGTAAGATTTTTTCATCAGAGCTCCTCGTGAACCCAAGGCTCCATCGGCATAAAGCTTCACTGAGCGCACACTGAGCCGTTCATCGGAATAAGGACCATTGGGTAAAAGTGCAGATAGTGTGGCCTCGTCGGGGTCGGCCATGGCGTTCACACGCATTAGCAGCCGGCCATCGTGTTGCATCTTTTTGATCAGGGCGATAGTGGCTGCCGGCAAGCCTGCATCAGTGACCGAAGTAAGCCCCACCGCAAAACATTGTTGCTGTGCTTCGCGTAATGCTGCTTCTTTCTCGGTCTCCGCCAAGGTGGGAATAAAAGCTTTGGCTGAATCGTTGGCATTGTCAATTAGCACTCCGGTCGGATTTCCGGTTTTGTCCAACACCACTTCGCCGCCCGAAATATGAGTTTGTGCCGTGATTCCTGCCATCTCAAGCACGGTCTTACTGGCCAGAGAAGCATGACCGTCAATGCGGATCAACAAGATTTTTTTTCCGGGAAATGTTGCTCAAGAAGCCGGTTGTCAGGAAACTGCTGCCCAGGCCAGAGGTTCTGATCCCAGCCTCGTCCAAGGAGCCATTCCGAAGAATGTTTTTCGCTATGGGTCTTCAGCCGTTGGATAACCTCTTCAAAAGATGTTGAGCCGGTAAGGTCGGCATAACGGAAAAGCAACTCGCCAAGCCCGTAAAAATGACAATGTCCGTCGTTGAGCCCAGGAACTACGGTAGCTCCACCGGCATCAATCAGATGATCAGCATGATAGGTTTTCAGAATCGCGTCCGGCGAACCTGTAGCAACGAAGCGGCCATCCTTTATCGCAAAAGCTTCAGCGGTGGAAAAATTGCTGTCGAGAGTGTAAACAATGGCGTTGGTGACGATAAGGTCGGCTTTTTCTTTGCGCATATTACAGGAACTTAGGCTGATGAAGGCGATAAAAAACAGAGAAATATTATGTTTCATAGGATTTAATTTGTTGAATCAGTGTGTCAATATCAGGGCATTTATAAGTTCTCTCTCCGCAATGAAGCAGAAAATCAGGTTTGGAGAAAGAGACAGAAAAACGACTTATTTTGTTGGTTTCAGTGTATCCGTTTCGTGCCAAAGCGTTGATTATCAACTTTCTATGTGGCAAATCTGGAGCAAGTCTTATCCTATTACTAATCTGTTCTGTCTGAAGAAAATGTAGCGTTTGGGTGTCGAAAGCAATCTGCCGGCGATTGAAAAATGAAGCGATCTGACCTTCGACGGCAAGCTTTTCGGGGGTTCCCTCGACGAAAGGCCCTCCAGGAGCAAGAAGCCAGAGACGGTCGGCATGGCGCAGTACGAGGTCGAGGTCGTGCGAGCTGAAAAGGATGGTCTTGCCTTGCTCATAAACCAAGTCCCGAAGCAGGTACATCAATTCGAGCTTTCCCGGATAATCGAGGAAAGCCGCCGGCTCATCGAGCACAATAAAGGGCGTATCTTGGGCGATGGCTTTGGCGATGAAGGTCTTTTGTTTTTCGCCGTCGCTCAGGCTAATGATGCGGCGACCTTTAAGATGACTGATATTGCACAACTCCATACTTTTCATCACGGCCCGGTGATCCTCTGCGCCCGGTCTTCCCCAGAATCCCGAATAAGGATAACGTCCCATGGCCACCACATCCTCCACACGAAGGAAAAGATCGTCGGGAAATTCGGTCAGAACGATGGAAACCGAGAGTGCAATTTCGTGGGCAGAAAGCGTTTTGAGAGGCTTGCCGTTAAGTTCCACCTCACCGGCAAGGGGCTGAAGCAAACCGGTAATAGTCTTCAGGAAAGTGGATTTTCCGGCACCGTTCACACCAGCAAGTGCCACAAACGATGGCCCGTGAAGCTCAAGATTGATGGGCGGCACTAAAGGTGTCGGTTCACGCTTTCCGTTACCGTAGCCAATAGCAAGCGAATGGGTTTTCAGGATCATGGCACTCATACGTTACGGTGAAACAGGTGTTTATGCTTCAAGATGAACCAGATTACCATGGGTGCGCCAATTAGTGAAGTAACAGCATTCACCGGCAGGTTTCCATCGAGGCCGGGAAGTCGCGCCAAAAGGTTGCAAATCAGTGCCAGCGAAGCCCCGATGAGGATGCAGCCGGGTAAAAGAATGAGGTGGCTACCGGTGCGAAACACGATGCGAGCCAGATGAGGCACAGCCAATCCGATGAAGGCCACCGGCCCTGCATAGGCGGTGATGATGGCCGTGAGAAAACCTGTTACAAGAAGACTGTAGAACCTGACCCTTTTTACATTTACCCCCAGATTCGCAGCATAACGCTCGCCTATCAGCATCAGATTCAATGGCTTGACAAGAAAAAAAGAAGCCAGAAGCCCCAACATTACCATTATCGAGAAAAAAGGGAGCCGCGATGGGCCAACATTAGAGAAACTTCCCATGCCCCACAACACAAAAGCCTGAAGATCTTCTTTTTGTGAGAAATATTTTGCAATGCCCACGAGTGCGCTTGTAACATAAGCAATCATCATCCCGGCAATGAGCAAGCTCACCATATCGGGCAGGGCACGGCTGAGCCATGTGATGAAAAGAAGAATCAGCACGGCTCCGGCAAAGGCGGCAAGCATCAGGCTGGTCTGCCCAGCCAGATGAGCAGCAGCCATCAGGCTACCGGCAGCACTTCCCGAAAAAAGCAGCAGAAGCGCAACGCCAAGTCTGGCACCAGAACTGATACCCAGCACCGAAGGGTCTG
>JBDHYV010000019.1:0-17089 GCA_039811545.1 Bacteroidales bacterium
TATCAACGACCCCTGGCCAACACCTTTCCCGTCCTCAGGCTTCGATCTTGATGCCATCGGGGTAATCTACGACCAACGCTTTAGCGTATTGGCAGAATCGTCAACCTGCTCTTGCCGTATGTTTCCGAATCCATTTACGAATTTCATACGTGTCAGTAGCGAAACAGTCTGTGAAGTTGCGTTTTATGATGCACTCGGAAAAATGATTCTGACACGCAAGGTCTATCCTGGCGAATTGGTGAATACAGCTTTGCTAAACCCCGGCCTCTTTGTTGTGAAAATTAAAAGCAACAGAGAAGTCTGGACCCGAAGAGTATTGAAACAATGAGGGTTTGGCTGCTTATAGCGTTGTGGCTCTGCCTCTTGGCAATCCAAAGTCGAGCTGATTTGCCGGACACGGTCTATCTCAAACAGGTGGATGTTACTGCCAAAGCAGTAGTGGCAACTCACATTAATCGGCTTCAACTTCTCGACAGTATGATGGTTCAGACCACAAAAACACTTGCGCTTTCGGAGGTTTTAGGGCTGAACAGCCCTGTCTTTATCCGCGAGAATGGCTATGGTGGGCTGGCAACGGCCTCTTTTCGGGGAACAACGGCCAACCATACGCTCGTTCTATGGAACGGAGCACTTATCAACGGGCCACAATTGGGTCAGGTTGACTTTTCAACCATTCCGGTGTTTTTAATAGACCATCTTAGTGTGCAGGCCGGCGCGGGCGACATTCACAGCCGACCCGGAATAGGGGGTGTAGTTACTGTTAAAAACCAGCCCGAAATGGGAAAGAAATTGAGCCTTAGCCTTGTTCAATCTGTTGGGAGCTATGCGAGTTTTGGCAGTTTTGGTGGTTTTTCATTGTCCAATGGGCGTGTTCAGGCCAAATTGAGGGCTTTTCGTAAATCGAGCCGCAATAATTTTGAGTACCTCAACACGGCATTATGGCCAAAACAAAAAATGGAAAACCGTGATGCCCAATATGCTGTTGATGGCTTCCAGCAAGAGTTGTATTATCGTCGCGACAAGAGTCTGTTGAGTTTTGTGAGTTGGAACCAGTGGGACTACCGCAACCTTCCTCCTATTATGACGAATGTGGACAGGGGCGGACAGCCTGAGGAGTATCAGAATAGCCGTTTTAGCCGCAACGTATTGTCGTGGCGTTATTTTGCCGGGCAAACTCTTGTGAATGTCCGCACAAACCTGCTTTTTGATAATCAACATTATTTTCTGAAAACCACTTCGTCTTATCCCCCTTATTCCGTGGTATCGCTCATTGATTCGCGCAACAAATCGGCAGTCTGGCAGAATCATTTTTCGGTAGTACGTCATATCCAGCAGCATACTATCGAGGCGTCATTTCAATACGACCGCGAGCAGGTGGTGAGCAATAACCTGCCGGAGCGTATGCGACGTCATTTTTTTGCACTTTCGGCCAGCGCCGAGAGTAGTTTCGATCGGGGAATCAACCTAAGCTTCGGCCTTCGCTTCGACCGCATGAACCGCAACAAGGGGAGTCTTAGCCCTACGGCAGCCATCACTCTTAATCCAAAGAATCGGCCGGCATGGAGTTTTGGCATATCGGGCGGGAGAGTTCAACGGTTTGCGACGATGAACGACTTGTATTGGTTTCCGGGTGGAAACTCTGACCTGCTACCCGAAAACGCCTTGCAATCAAGCTTGTTTGCCTGCTGGCGTATGCAACAGAAATCTTTTACGGCTGAAACCCGAATCACGACCCACGCTTCATTGATCCGTAATTGGATACAATGGCGACCCTCATCATTTCGCTACTGGATACCCGAAAATTTAGCACGGGTTTTTGCACGCGGATTTGAGGTGTTTCAGTCGGTAGCCTATTCCAAAACCCACTGGCATCTGCAGATGAAAGCGCATTATGCCTTCACGCTGACTACTGACGAGGGTAAAGCAGCTCAACAACAGCATTATGCAGGAAAACAGCTCATATATATTCCAACGCATCATGCAAATATCAATGTCCGTGTGGATTACAAAAAAATATACCTCAATTGCACAAGCGAACTCATTGGTAAACGACGAACAACGTATGACGATGACCTTGATGTATTTGGATTTTTGCCTGCATACCAACTTGTCAATCTCGGGATAGGCTACTCTTGGCAGAATCTGCATTTGGATATTAAAGTTAACAACGTGTTCGATGTTGATTATCAGGCCGTGATGTGGCGGCCGATGCCAGGTCGCAACCTCGAACTCGTTGTTTCTTATTTGTTTGATAAATATCTTCAAAAATGATTGTATTCCAAAAATCGGCCTTCAAACTGATGAGGCTGACACCCAAAATGATGATTTTAGCCCTGACACTATGGGTAGTCTCTTGCAATAAAACCTATAATGATAGGGTGGAACCAGAGACTTTGTCGCTCGGAAATGGTTTTTATGTGTTAAATGAAGGTAACTTCACGATGGGCAACGCCACTATTTCGTTTTATCAGACTGATTCGGGTAGGATGCTGCACAATGTTTTTTTTGTGCGCAACAATGTCCCACTAGGCGATGTAGCTCAATCCATGACATTTTGGAAGAAAAATGCTTTTGTCGTTGTTAACAACAGTGGTATCATCTGGAAGATCGATGCTGAGACTGCCAAAATCGAAGGTAAAATGTCGGGCCTTCCCTCACCGCGCTTTTTCTGTATGATAGATGATAATAAGGCCGTTGTCAGCGATTTTCAAGAAAGAGCCCTGAGGATTGTTGATCCGCAAAACTTTGACACAAAAGGGTATATCCATCTTGGGAAAACAGCAGAACAAATGTTGCTGAGCAATGGAAAACTGTTTGTAGCAAATTGGTCTGCTTTCGGGCAAACAACAGAAAACAATACTGTGCAGGTGATTGATATAGAGGCCGATAAACTTGTGGACAGCATTGTAGTGACGAAAGAACCGAACAGTATGGTTATTGATAAAAGTCATAAGCTTTGGGTTTTGTGTAGTGGAGGATATCTGAATGAGGAATTTCCGGCACTATACCGCATTCACGCCGGCACTCTTCAGGTTGAGAAGAAGTTTACTTTTCCCGAAAAAAATATCTCACCCGAGCAACTGACAATTAGTTCATCAGGAGACACTCTTTTCTTTTTAAACTCGGGCATTTGGCGTATGCCGGTGGATGCTGCCGCACTGCCGCAAGTCGCTTTTATACCAGCCGGAAAACGAAACTTTTATCGCCTTTCGGTTGATCCACATAACTCACAAATAATTGCTACCGATGCCGGCAATTTTCAGCAGAAAGGTTTCGTTTTTAGGTTCATGCCCGATGGCACGCAAATTGATTCATTAACTGCCGGGGTTATTCCCGGATTTATTGGATTCAATTCTAACCATTAAATAATTAAAAATGAACAACAAAGTAGATGTTACTTGGGCTGGCGAGATGTCATTCGAGGCCGAGGTAAACGGATTTAAGCTTCTTTTAGATGCCGACGAAAAAGTGGGAGGCCAAAATCGCGGACCGCGCCCAAAACCCCTTACACTGGCCTCGTTGGGGGGATGTACAGGAATGGATGTGATATCAATTCTGAAAAAAATGCGTATCGAACCCGAGTGGTTCAATGTAGAAGTGGACGGTGAGCTTACCGAAGAACATCCGAAATATTACCATAAAATCCATCTTACCTATTCCTTCAAAGGGAAAGGCCTCGATCGGGAAAAATTGGAAAAAGCTGTCAATATGTCACAAGAGCGATACTGTGGTGTGAGTGAGCTTTTGCGAAAAGGTGCTCAAATTACAAGCGAAGTAATGATCATTGATTAAACTGATTCTGTCGCCCAACGGATAACCTCCAGAAACTCGCTTAAAATCATGGATGTAGCACCCCAGATGATATGTGAGCCGATGACATAACAAGGAATCTCGTAAACCAGACCATCACCCGCCGTGATGGTTTTTTGTTGGATGTAACCTTGCTGCATGAGGTCATTGAGTGGCACGGTGAAAATAAGGCCAACCTCTTTGGGGTCTGGTTTCAAAGGGGGGAGTTCGGGCAGAAAACCAACAAACGGATGTACGTTGAAATTGCTTGGCGGGATATATAAAGGAGTAAGTTTGCCAATAACAGCCTGATCAGGAACAACAATGCCGGTTTCTTCCAATGTTTCGCGTTGGGCGGTCATTAAAAGAGAATTGTCGGCCAACTCGTAGCCTCCGCCCGGAAAAGCAACCTGCCCGCTGTGCACTCCGTCGTAAACAGCACGTTGAATAAATAGAAGCGATGGCTCACTGCCCAGAAAATGTAGCAGAATCATCACGGCACTTTCTCTTGGAATAGGCCTGTCAACCGCCTGTGACTGAAGTGTCTGCCGACGTGTGATAGGCTCTAACTTTGATTGTGCAGCCCAGCCCGGTAGCGGCTCGCCAAGTCTCTTTTTTACAAGATAATGAAGGTCATTGTTGGTAGGCATGGGTTTTTTGGCAAAAATACACCATATTTAAAAAACTCAGACCCCGCTGAAAAACCCTATGACAAAGGTTGTCGCGTTTAATTTTTGTTAAATCACAATAATAAGTCGGAATCAGCCTTA
Source organism: Bacteroidales bacterium (assembly GCA_039811545.1). Classification (GTDB taxonomy): domain Bacteria; phylum Bacteroidota; class Bacteroidia; order Bacteroidales; family F082; genus JALNZU01. The sequence continues at coordinate 4,560 of JBDHYV010000019.1, forward strand.
TTTTTTGTAATTTTACACAATGAATTAATTTGAAATGGTCAAAGAAAAACAAAGAACTGAGTTGTCGAGTCTGGCCTCTGTTGATGAGCCGCTAAACCTTGTGCTTTTTAATGACGATTTTAACACCTTTGATTTCGTGATCACTACACTAATTGAAGTCTGCGGGCACACAGCCGAACAGGCAGAAACCTGCACTTGGATAGTCCATTTTAAAGGCAAGTGTGCCGTGAAATCGGGTGTCGAATCGGAGCTGAAGCTCATATATCAAGAGTTTGTGAACCGCAACCTTACTGCTAGCATCGAATAAAAAAATGTGGGCCATTGTTTTAACACTTATTGGGATTGGGCTCCTGATCCTTTTACTTGAGATTCTGGTAATCCCTGGTGGTGGTATTGCCGGAGTGATTGGGTTTGGTCTCATGGTAGCAGGCGTTTATATTGCTTTCGAAAAGGGGGGGTCTATCCCTGGGTTTATTGCCCTTTCGGGAACTGTCGTGCTCAATGTTGCCGCCCTGACACTTGCTTTGCGCTCTAAGACATGGGACAGGGCAATGCTCAAAAAACAGATTGACAGTAGGGTTAACGTGGTGGATAGCCGCATTCAGCCCGGAGACTACGGAGTAACGATATCGCGCTGCGCGCCAACTGGCAAAGCGTTGATACACAATAACTTTTATGAAGTGTTTGCAGGCACCGACTTCATTGACGAGAACCAAACTGTGGAAGTTATCAAAGTGGAAGGTAGCCGTATTTTGATAAAACTTAAAACATCTAACAATGAATGACATGTATGTAATTGTCGCAATTGGATTGGGTGCCATTTTTCTGATTTGGTTCCTGTTCTATTTTATCCCCGTTGGCCTTTGGTTTACGGCCCTGGTTTCCGGGGTAAGGATTTCGCTACTTCAGCTTATCCTTATGCGCTGGCGCAAAGTGCCACCTTCGGTGATCGTTAACAGCATGATTGCGGCCACTAAAGCCGGACTTCATCTTGAACGCGACGATCTTGAAGCGCATTATCTTGCAGGCGGAAGAGTGCAGCAGGTGGTCAATGCACTCATCTCGGCCGATAAAGCCAACATCGAACTCAACTTCAAGACAGCAACTGCTATTGATCTTGCCGGGCGTGATGTGTTTCAGGCAGTTCAAATGTCAGTAAACCCGAAAGTGATTGATACAAAACGCGTTGCAGCCGTTGCCAAAGATGGTATTCAGCTCATTACACTTGCCCGAGTTACCGTTCGTGCCAATATCCGCCAGTTAGTGGGTGGTGCTGGTGAAGAAACCGTGCTGGCCCGTGTTGGCGAAGGTATCGTTTCGAGCATCGGCTCGGCCGACTCGCACAAAGCCGTTCTCGAAAATCCCGACTCTATATCGAAAGTTGTACTTAAAAAGGGACTCGATTCAGGCACTGCCTTCGAGATATTATCCATTGACATCGCCGACATTGACATCGGGAAAAATATTGGTGCTGTCCTCCAGATGGATCAGGCTCAGGCCGATAAAAATATTGCCCAGGCCAAAGCTGAAGAAAGACGTGCTATGGCGGTGGCTTTGGAACAAGAAATGAAAGCCCGCGCACAAGAAGCGCGCGCTAACGTAATTCAGGCCGAAGCTCTTATCCCACAGGCTATTGCCGAGGCCTTCAGGTCGGGCAATCTTGGTGTTCTGGATTATTACCGCCTGCAGAATATTCAGGCCGATACCAAAATGCGCGACAGTATTTCCGAAACAGGACATGATAGCCCGTCACCGACGAAAGACCTCAACACAGGAAAAAAATAAGCTCTATCCTGACCACATCTTAAAACGTTTGTGTCAGGCGAAGGATACAAACGTTTTTTTTTAAAAATTTCACATGAGATTTTGAAAAACAAAACATTACTCGACCATGTTGATCGAAAAGAAAACCGAAGAGCTTATTTCTTATCTTGGCAAACAACTTTCTTCGGAAGAATACGCCCTCGTTATCAAAGCTTTTCATCATGCAGGTAGTTTATATGCCGGAAAAACCCTGTCAGACGGGAGGCCTTCTATCGAGCATTATATCGGCGTGGCCGAAATTGCTGTTTATGAACTGGGCCTCAGGGTGCCTTCGCTCATCGTTTCGCTGTTGCATGGCTACGATCCTGATACAGAAGAAAAACTGGCCGAGATACGAAATGCTTATGGAAACGATGTTGCCATTATACTGAATGGTTTTCGGAGAATCTCCAATTTGCCGACTAAACGTATTTCGTTTCAGTCAGAGCAGTTTCGAAAATTGTTTCTTTCTTTTGTAGAAGACATCCGGGTAGTATTGTTGAAAATTGCCCACAGGCTTTACGATATCCGACATCCCGAACTGCTTGATGAAGAGAAGATTGTACGTTTTGTACAGGAAATCAAGCATTTATATATCCCTATCACACATCGTCTGGGTCTTTATACCGTAAAAGCTGAGTTTGAAGAGAAAGTGATGCGTTTTGAACATCCCGAGACCTTCAAGATGATAGAGGAAAAAATTGCCGCCAGCAAAGACCATCTCGAGAACTTCATGAAGGAATTTATTGCGCCGATTGGGATAGCTTTACAGGAAAACGGGATCAAGTCAACCATCAAGTGGCGAACCAAATCTATTCCCAGTATTTGGGCAAAAATGAAAGACCAAAATGTTGAGTTTGAACAGGTTTACGACTTGTTTGCCATTCGCATTATTATTGATGCCAATGAGAAGAAAGAAAAGGAAGAATGTTGGCGCGCCTATTCGCTCGTAACCGATATTTATTCGCCTAATCCAAAGCGTCTTCGCGACTGGATTACTACCCCAAAGGCTTCGGGCTATGAATCTTTGCATACTACGGTTAAAGCCGACGATGAGAAGTGGGTTGAAGTACAGATTCGTTCCGTCAGAATGGATCAGGTGGCCGAGAAGGGTCAGGCCGCACACTGGCTCTACAAAGACCGGCCTGCAAAGAAGGAATCGGAAGAATGGCTCAATCAGGTGCGCGATGTGCTCGAAAACCCTGACCAGCTTCGCTTCGACGCCTACAAGAGGGGCAGCGCTGCCAACAACGACAAGATATTTATTTTTACGCCCAATGGCGACCTCAAACAATTGCCCGGCGGTTCAACGGTGCTCGACTTTGCCTACGAGGTTCATACTCAGGTGGGCTCTACATGTAGCGGTGCCAGAGTCAACAACCGTATTGTACCTATCCGACATGTGCTGCAAAACGGAGATAAGGTGGAAATCATTCGAAGCAAAAAACAAGTTCCAAAGCACGACTGGCTTTCTTTTGTTGTTTCTGATAGAGCCAAATCCAAAATCAAACGCTATCTTAAAGAGGAAGAACTTAAAGAAGCTGAGTTTGGGAAGGAACTGCTTCTTCGAAAGCTTAAAAATTGGAAGTTAGTTTTCAACGATGATATTATCAACCATTTGGTGAGATATTACAAAAAAAACACCTCCACACAGCTTTACCACGATATCTCGACCGAGAAGATTGACCTTATCGAATTGAAAAAGCACTTGGTGTCGGTGGCTGCCGAAGAAAAAACTGTATCTTCCCGGCCAACAGAAATACCTGCTGAGGCTGCTTCTGAGCCAAAAATGTCAGAAAAAAAGGGCGGAAGCGACGACTATCTGGTGATTGATAATTCCATCACCAATGTCAACTACAGATTAGCAAAATGTTGCAATCCAATTCCTGGTGATGGGGTTTTTGGGTTCGTTACCATTAACAGCGGCATCACGGTTCACCGCTCGGGCTGTCCAAATGCTTCACGACTCTACGAACGCTACAGCTACCGTTTTATTCCGGTAAAATGGAAAGAGTCGAAAGAATCGCCGGTGTTTCTGGCAGCAATTCGTGTGAGCGGCCAAGATACGTTGGGCTTGGTTGGAGAAATCACAAAATTGATATCCAGCGATTTAAAGGTCAATATGAGAAGCATCGCATTCGATACGAGCGATGGCCGTTCGATGGGTAAAATCGTGTTGCTTATCAGGGATACCGAGCATCTCGAGCAATTAATGTATCGGATCGGTAAAGTAAACGGTGTGGAAAAAGTAACCCGTATTGACTAAAGCTAAACGGTTTTTCGGTTTAACATTTAAACCTAAAGAGCCTCAATAGGCAACAATTGTTTGGCTCTGAGACAGGGCGTTGTATCTGAAACCACTCTTTTATAAGGACTGTTTTGTCCGAAGGTTCGCTGAGGTGTTTAAACTCGTTGGTGTGACGGTCGTAGATATAGTCTTTAGCCCAAGTGGCGTGTTTTTTTTGCACTTCACCGATGGCAAAAATCAAGCTATCGAGCTCAGCGTCTGTCATGGTGGGATGTATCGAAGCCCTTATCCAGCCGGGTTTTTCCGAAAGATCGCCATGGTTGATGAGTTCGGTAATCTTTTTTGAGTTTTCGTAAGAAACATCGAGCAGGAAGTGACCGTATGTTCCGGCACAGGCGCAGCCACCGCGCACCTGAATCCCAAAACGGTCTGAGAGGAGCTTTACCACAAGGTTAAAATGCACACCTTCAAGGTAAAAGGACAAGGCTCCCAAACGGTCTTCCATATTATCGGCAAGAATATGAAGGCCCGGAATCAGCCTGAAACCTTTGAAGGCTTTCTGAATTAGCTCGTGCTCACGCTGTCGGATAAGCTTGGTTTGCATCTGGTTTTTTACTTCGATGGCCAATGCAGTGCGCATAGCCTGTAAAAAACCAGGTGTGCCGCCATCTTCGCGCAGCTCAATGTCGTCAATGTATTTGTATTCGCCCCAGGGATTAGTCCAGTCAACCGTCCCGCCGCCGGGATTGTCGGGCGTGGGGCTATTGTAAAGCGAGCGATCGAAAACCATGACGCCTGAGCTTCCAGGTCCACCCAAAAATTTATGTGGACTAAAAAAAATGGCATCTAATTTCATCGTCTCATCTTCGGCCGGATGCATATCAATGTCAACATAGGGTGCCGAGGCAGCAAAATCAACGAAAATAATTCCTCCATATTCGTGCATGATGCGAGCCAGCTCGTAATATGGTGTCTCAATGCCCGTTACATTGGAACAGGCTGTGAAAGAGCCTATTTTGAATGAACGATCTTTGTGTATTTCCAACTGACGACGAAGTTCATCGGGATTAACCAAAAGATTGGCATCAGGCTGAAGAACAACCACATCCACATTGGCCTCGAACCAGCTCGTGTGGTTGGAGTGGTGCTCCATGTGTGTGAGGAATACAACCGGACGTTCGTGATTTTTTTGACAGTCGTTGCCTTTAAAATTACGACAATTGCGAAATCCCATAATGCGTTGCATCTTGTTAATCACAGTGGTCATCCCCGACCCGGCGGTGATAATCACATCATCAGGACCTGCATTCACATGGGCTTTGATGAGTTTGTGTGAATATTGGTAGGCTTTGGTCATCAGAGTGCCTGTTTCGCTGGTCTCGGTATGCGTATTGGCGACAAAAGGTCCAATTTTATTGGCGATCTGGTCTTCGATAGGTCTGTAAAGACGCCCACTGGCAATCCAGTCGGCATAAATCAGTTTCTGAAATCCGTAAGGACTCTTGTAAACCAAATCGAACCCGATGGTGTTGCGGCGGAAAAAATCAAAATGTTGCTCAAGTGATTGCATAGAATTTCTACTTTCTTCAACAATGACAGTGTATCAGGCTAAAAAGTTGTCTGACACGCCTTCAAAAATAATGGAGCTCCCCCGAAATATCAAAAATCAATGTGAATCTCCTTTTGAAATCTGCAATATGCTGATTTCAACCGTCCCGTTTTCCGGAAGGAACTCAATCCAAGTGTTGTCTTCGCTAAACCACTTGTATTGCTGGCCTATTTTGACAATGTAGTCATTTAGTTCGCCATTGTTTGGTATTGGTAAAACAAATCCGCCATTGCGGCCCGACTTGCTCCCGAAATTTACCAAAAGCGGAAAATCACCATTGCCGGTGTTGCGCACTTTCACCAGAATGTAATTGGAGCGTCGTTCGGTGACATCAACGGGGTCGAAATTGAAACGTTTTGTGGTATTGGCGGGGATAAGGACAGCTGCGGTGTTGAGCTCTCTGATTTTATTTTCTTCGATGAGCGTAGCAATCTTTTTGATCATCTCGCGCGGATAGGTCTCGTCGGGTTTGACGCCTTCGGCGAAAAGGTATTTTTCAATGGCTTGGTCGTAACTGCGGCTATTGTAAAAACGGTCGGCTTCAGCCACGGCTTTGTAATATTCCGAGCGCAAAGCCATCAGTCTCTCTTCAATAATGGCATCCACCTGTTTAATGCGCTTTTGGGCAGCTTCATCATTGGGTTTAAAACCTAAGGCGGCATTGAGCGAGCTCAGGGCCTTTTTGTATTCTTTGATGCTGATGTTTTGCTCGGCCTCATCCATGGCAGCCTGATAGCCTTCTTCTCGCTCGCGTGCCAGTGCTTCGAGTGTGCGGTTGACTTCAGAAAGTTTTTCGTTGGCCTGAACATGATTTGGGTCAAGGCGTAGCACTTCGCTGTATTTTCCTAAAGCACCGGAATAATTTTTGCTGGAAAGCATCTGTTCGGCTTCGTTTAGCAAATTGCTGATTGTTAGCTCTTTTTGACGAGCAGCTTCTTTGGTTTCAAGCTGCTTGGCGGCCTGTGCCATCTGCTCTGTCGGGTATTGGCTGCCGGGTTTGAGTTTTAGTGCCTGTGAATATTTCTCGATGGCGGCTGGAAATTCGCCTCTGTCAAACAACTGATCGGCATGAGCAACCGCTTGTTGATAGGCTTCATCGCGCTCGGCAAGGGCTTTTTGCTCGTTGAGTGCCTTTTCGGCAGCCTTGATTTGTTTCTGTGGATATTCGGCCGTAGAATTTAAAGTCAAGGATTTTCGATAGTTTTCGATGGCTTGCTGAAAATCATCCTTGCCAAAAAGCCGGTCGGCTTCGGCCAACAGCTCGTTGTAGGCTTTTTCTTTTTCGGCGACAGCTTGTTGCTCGACAATTCGGCTGCGCAACCGGCCGATTTTTTCGTTTGGCAGAATTTCGTTCGGTTTTATGGCAGCAGCCTGAACATACAGCTCGAGTGCTGTTTCAAGTTGTTGCTTGTTTTCGGCATCAATGGCATGATTAATCAACTCATTGAACTTGTTTTCAGCAAGTTGAGATTCCTTTTGAGCCGATAGAATTTCTTCAATTTTTTGAATCTGTTGAGGAGGATAATTTTCTTCGGGTTTCAGCTTTCGGGCTTCAGTGTAATTTTGGGCTGCTACATCAAATTTTTTCTCATTAAAAAGAAGGTCGGCCGTGGTGATCAGGTCGAGGTACTGTTTTTGGATTTTCTCGATCATCGCCTGATTGTCTATTGCTTTGACAAGTTTCTGTAGTTGCTCGGTTGGATGACTTGACGAAGGGTTGAGAGGCTGGGCTTTTTCATAAGCCTGGCGCGCCTGTGCGAAACTGCCTGCAGCAAACAAGGCATCGGCTTGCGTAATCAATTGCTGGTATTGCGCCATTTTGGTATCGGCGTCTATGTTTTCTTGGATAAGTCGCTGACAGTCGGCGATTTTCAAGTGTGCCGATTCGTTGTCGGGCAGAACTTTGAGTGCATTTTGATACTGGGTTAAAGCCGCCTCTGGATTGTTTTCGCGAAATGCTTTATCGCCGTCAGCCATCAATTGCTCAAATTGTTCCAGGGCTTTGCGCTTGGCGGTTTCGGCTTCAAGAAGCTGGCCGGCTTCTGCGCGCCTATATTGAGCTGTCAGGTTGGTTGGATCGAGCTTCAACACTTTGTCATACGAAGGGATGGATTCGCTGTACTGCCCGTTCTCAAAAAGCTGATTTGCGGTCATAAGTGCTTCATCGAGTGCTTTTTGCTGTTGAATTTTTTCATTGCCAAGGGCGGTGTCAATGCGATTAATCATCCCGGTGGCATAGGCCTCACCAGAAATGATTTGGAGCGCATTTTCATAAAATAAGCGGGCATCTGTCAGATTATTTTGCTCATAAGCCTGATCGGCTTTAAGAATAACTTGTTCAAAATCATATTGTTGTCTTTCTAAAGCTAAAAGCCCAGCAATTTTCCTGTCGGCATCGTCCCAGCCGGGGATGAGCTTTTGAACTTCCTTGATTTTCTCAATGGCTAAGGCATATTGTTTTCGTTTTCGATACTCATCGGCTTCATTCATCAATTTGATACATGTCTGTTCAGTGGCATTGCGTTCTTCAATGGTTTTGCGGGTTTCGGCAATGCGCAGGGCTGTCTCTTTATGGTCAGGCATCAGATCTAATGCCAGATTGAATTGAACCAATGCTTCATCGTATTTTTTTTCGCTGATGAGTTTTTCGCCAAGTTGGCGGTATTGGTCAAATTGTTGTTTTTTTTCCTGCTCTGCCTTTTTGGCATCCATGATAAGCAAAACTTGCTTGCCGACATATTTGTCGTCGGGAAAAATCTGTAACGCTTTCTGGTAGGAAAACAATGCCTCATCGGCTTTGCCTTGTTTCATCAATTGGTCGCCTTGGTCTAAAAAGGCATAAAAATTCTCTTGTTGTTCGAGTTGTTTTTTCATCAAGGCCGTTGTTTCGGCCAGTTTCTTGGTGGCAACAGCGTCTCCGGGTTTAATTCGGAGTGCCATTTCGAAATAAGTTTTGGCCGAGATATAGTCTTTCGCCTCTAATTTCTCGTTAGCCGACTTTAGGGTTGACTCGTAGGTTTGTGCCTGCTGGCCGGCAACGAAGTTGAGGTTCGCGTCCAGAAGGAAGAGTGAAAGCGTCAGAAAAAGTGCAAAACGCATAAGGTCAAAGTGATGTTAAAGGAGAAAACGTTTCTGAATCGGTTTTATTACCCGCATCACTGATTTGGCCATCGGCAATAAGGATGCGCCGGTCGGCCATTTGTGCCAGTTGGGGATTGTGGGTAACAATGACAAATGTCTGTTGAAATTCGTTGCGAAGGTCGAAAAAGAGCTGGTGCAAGGCATTGGCTGAGGCTGAATCCAAATTGCCCGAAGGCTCATCGGCCAAAACGACAGCAGGCCGGTTAACCAAGGCACGGGCTACAGCCACCCTTTGCTGTTCGCCGCCCGAAAGCTCCGATGGCTTGTGACTTGCGCGGTCGCGAAGCTTGAAAAAATCGAGCAGTTCCATCGCCCGTAACTCGGCTTCTTTACGATGCTGGCCGGCAATGAAAGCCGGTATGCAAATGTTCTCCAAAGCACTAAACTCCGGCAGAAGATGATGAAACTGAAAAACAAAACCAATGGATTGATTTCTGAAAGCAGCTAACTCACGCTCGTTCAAACGACTGAGGTTTGTGCCCTGAATTGTAAGCTTGCCCGAATCGCATCTTAGCAAAGTGCCAATGATTTGAAGCAGGGTCGTTTTTCCGGCTCCGGAAGCCCCAACCACCGAAACCACTTCTGCCGGATTCACCTCAAGGCTGACATCTTTCAACACCTGAATGGAACCAAAACTCTTGGAAATGCCCGTGGCTTTGATCATTTAATGAAAAATTGGGCAACAAAGGTAAGCATTTCGGGCTATGTCAGCCGACAGATAGAGGATTGTGGAATTTCTTTTCGCCTGATAGAGCCGCTTTTCGATTTTTGTTCTATTTTTGGGAGCTTAAACACAGATTGATTTTATATGAACTTACACGAATATCAGGGAAAGAAAATTCTTGGCAAAAATGGTGTTTCCGTGCCTTTTGGCATTGTTGCCGACACGCCGGCCAAAGCTGTTGAAGCGGCCATCGAGATCCAAAAACAAACCAATTCCGACAAATGGGCCGTGAAGGCTCAGATTCATGCCGGAGGTCGCGGTAAGGGCGGTGGAGTGAAAATTGCCAAATCTTTGGAAGAAGTTGAAAAATATGCCGATCAGATTTTGGGGATGATGCTCGTAACTCCGCAAACTTCGGCTGAAGGGAAACTGGTTCGTCAGGTGTTAGTCGAGCAAAACATCTATTATCCGGGGTCTTCGCCTGTATCGGAAATCTATATGAGCATCCTTTTGAACCGTGCCACCGGACACAATATGATTATGTATTCGCCTCGCGGTGGCATGGATATCGAAAAAGTAGCTGAGGAAACTCCCGACCAAATTTTTACGGAAGAAATTAATCCTGCCGTGGGTTTGCAGGCTTTTCAGACCCGCAAAATCGCTTTTAATCTCGGCCTGTCGGGAACAGCTTTCAAAGAAATGGTGAAGTTTGTGGCCGCCCTCTACAAAGCGTATGAAGGTTCGGATGCCAGCCTTTTCGAAATCAATCCCGTGATCAAAGCTGCCGACGATCGCATTTTTGCAGCCGATTCAAAAGTGGTGATTGACAACAATGCTCTTTTCCGTCAGGCCGAGATTGCCGGAATGCGCGACCTGAATGAGGAAGATCCTGTGGAAGTTGAAGCCTCGAAATATGACCTGAATTTTGTGAAACTCGATGGAAATGTAGGCTGTATGGTCAACGGTGCCGGACTGGCAATGGCCACCATGGATATGATCAAAATGTCGGGCGGCGAACCTGCCAACTTCCTCGATGTAGGCGGATCGGCTAACGCTAAACGCGTGGAAGAAGCATTCCGTATCATTCTTAAAGACCCTAATGTGAAAGCAATTCTTGTCAATATCTTCGGAGGTATTGTCAGATGCGACCGCGTGGCTCAAGGAATTGTTGACGCATACAAAAATATTGGCCAAATCAATGTTCCCATCATCGTTCGATTACAAGGAACCAACGCCGAAGAAGGCAAACAGTTGATTGACGATTCCGGACTGAAAGTGTTCTCAGCCATCCGACTCGAAGACGCTTCAGCTCTTGTGAACGAAGTGCTGAAATAGAATTCTTAGTCAAATCACAAAAAAAACAGGCTGCCTGAAAAGGCAGCCTGTTTTTTGATGCCGACAAGCTTAAATGGCCTCAGTTTCAACCACTTTGGCCAGTAGGTCGGCATAAGGAATCACCAACAGTTTTTTACCTTCGTATTCCAGCTCGGTGCCACTGTATTTTTTGAAAAGTACCGAATCGCCCACTTTGATGGCAGGGTTCTCAATATTGCCAATAGCCAGCACGGCGGCAATTTGAGGTTTTTCTTTGGCCGTGTCGGGGATAATGATGCCTGAAGCTGTTCGCTGTTCGCCTTTTTCGCCGCTCAGGTCGAGGATCACATTTTCGTTCAGAGGTTGTAATTCTTTCATGGGATAAATATTTAATTGTTTGAATTTTGAATTCCTAAAATGCTGTTTATTCGACTTTTATCAAAACCAACGATAATTTGTCCTTCGATATCGGTTTGCGGAACTCCTTGTTGACCACTTCTGCGTACCATTTCTTCGGCTGCCTGTTGGTTTTTCGATACGTCAATATCCGTAAAACGAATGTGGTGTTGCTTGAGATGGCTTTTTAAAGTGTTGCACCACGAACAGCTTGGCGTGGAGTATACAGTAACACGCTTTTGTGGTTTTTCATCTGACTGACGGGCAGCATGAAAAACCGACTCCTCGAACAACGAAATGTAGTAGGAAGGCTCATTACAGCCTTTCACTACATTTATAAACTGACTGCCCTCGAAAACAAGCAGGCTTGGCACGCTGTCAATGCCGAACTCAGTATGAATATCACGAACAAGTGCCACATCGGCAGCCATAATGTTAACCAAATCAAGCTTTTGTGATGCAACTTTAAGGTTGCCCAAACTGCACTCGCTTGCCTCACTGCCCGATTTATAAAGCAAAACATAACTCTTCGAGCCCTCTTTGAGATTGCTGTGAAGTTCGCTGAATGATCTAATAAGTTGAATAGCCATTTTAGTTTTAATTTGTTCATAAGCCGGATCAATTTGTATGCCATCCGAAGAAAAGACTCAAAAAGATGGTGGAAAGTGACAAATTTTCAGTTAATACACCTAATATAAATATGGTAAAAGTCGCCATGATTTTTTCATATAATCGCGGTAGCCTTCATAGTGGATCAAAAGCTTCTTTTCTTCGTAGTTAAGCTTGAGAATCAAATTAATGGATAGAATAATCAAAATGGAAAGTCGAAACAGACTGTATTTATCAATGACAAGTGGTGCAAACACTAAGATGATAGCCAAATACATGGGATGACGAATAATTCGATAAACTCCATTGGTGATCAATCGGGTGCCTTTTTTTGGCAAAGGCAAAACGTTGGAAAGATGTGGTCTCATCTGCAAAAGGGCGACAATTCCAAGCAAAAAACCTATAAGCTCAATTGTCAGCAACGAACCTTTGGTGGCCAGCCATGGCCCGCTGACAATTAACAGAGTCATGCTTAAAAACTGGATATACACAAAAAGAAAAGGTAAACTCAGGTGTTTCATGGATGACAAAATAAAAAACTCCCGGCTGGCCGGTTTTGCCGGCTTCTTTTGGCAAGTAGAGGGATGGTTTTCGCCGGGAGTCACGACAAAATTACAAAATCCACTTTATCAGAGCCAGATTATGAACACTTCAGCTGCCCTTTTGTTTAATGGTTAAAGCTTTGATGGCAGAATGGATCAGGCGACAACATATCCAAACAACTTAATTTGTATTTTTGTAAAAAA
>JBDHYV010000020.1:0-16847 GCA_039811545.1 Bacteroidales bacterium
CACGAACAGTATATCCAGAAACTGCTCGACAGCAAACAACTGAACTAAACCCACTGCAGCACAATGAAGCAGACACTCTTAGCCAAACGTTATGCCAAAGCCCTTTTTGAGCTGGCCCTGTCCGAAAACCTATCGGATAAGGTAAATACCGACATGGAATTGCTGGCCGCCGTGATGAACGAAAACCGCGAACTCCGTCGGGTGATGGCCAACCCACTCATCACCCCGCAACGCAAAAAGAGCCTGATGAACGAACTGTTTGGCAGCCGGTTCAATCCGCTCAGCATCAAGTTTGTTACTATCTTAGTCAAAAAAGGACGCGAACAGATTTTAGCCGAAGTAGCCGGACAATACCAAGAAATATTTTTAGAACACAACAACATTGCACTAGTTGACCTGACAACAGCATATCCGGCCGATGAGTCGCTGGCCCGGAAAATCAGCGATGTTGCGAAGCAAAACACCAATAAATCGCTGCGGTTCAACCTGCACACCGATCCTTCAATCATCGGTGGCTTTAAGCTCAGAATGGGCGACTATCTGTTAGACGACAGCATTACAAAAGTGCTGGCCGAATTGCAGAAAGAATTTGATAAAAACCTGTATATTAAACGTTTCTAAACGACAACAATATCCTTATGTCAGCAATTAAACCCGCTGAAGTATCAGCAATACTGCGTAAAGAATTAGCCGGTTTCAAAACCGATGCTGTTTTGGAAGAAGTAGGCTCTGTTTTACAGATTGGCGATGGCATTGCCCGTGTCTATGGCCTTGGCAATGCCGAGTCGGGCGAGCTTGTCGAGTTTGAAAAGACCGGCCTGCAAGGCATCGTACTCAATTTGGAAGAAGACAATGTGGGCATCGTGCTGCTGGGAAGCAGCAGCGGCATACACGAAGGCGACACTGTGAAGCGCACTCGCCGTATTGCCTCCATCAACGTAGGCGAAGGAATGCTAGGACGTGTGATCAACACTTTAGGCGAACCCATTGACGGCAAGGGCGAGATTGCCGGTGCTACCTTCGAGATGCCTTTAGAACGCAAAGCTCCGGGTGTCATCTTCCGTCAACCGGTGAACGAGCCGCTTCAAACAGGAATCAAGGCCATTGATGCCATGATCCCTATTGGCCGCGGCCAGCGCGAGCTGATCATCGGTGACCGTCAGACCGGAAAAACAGCCATCGCCATTGATACCATCATCAACCAGAAAGAGTTCTACGAAAAAGGCGAACCGGTTTATTGTATATATGTGGCCATCGGACAAAAAGGCTCGACAGTTGCCAACATCCAGAAAACTCTGGAAGACAATGGCGCTATGCCCTACACCGTCATCATCTCGGCCACTGCCAGCGACCCTGCCGCTATGCAGTTCTATGCACCTTTCGCCGGTGCTGCTATTGGTGAGTATTTCCGCGATACGGGCCGTCCGGCATTGGTCATCTACGACGACCTCTCGAAACAGGCTGTAGCTTACCGCGAGGTATCACTGCTGTTGCGTCGTCCTCCGGGAAGGGAAGCCTATCCGGGCGATGTGTTCTACTTACATTCGCGCCTGCTTGAAAGAGCCGCCAAAATCATCAACTCCGACAGCATCGCTGCCAACATGAACGACCTGCCCGACAGCCTCAAACCAATGGTAAAAGGTGGCGGGTCGCTCACCGCACTGCCCATCATCGAAACACAGGCCGGCGACGTATCGGCCTATATCCCAACCAATGTGATCTCAATCACCGACGGGCAAATTTTCCTCGAAACAAACCTCTTCAACTCGGGGATTCGTCCGGCCATCAACGTGGGCATTTCGGTTTCGCGCGTTGGCGGAAACGCACAGATCAAATCCATGAAAAAAGTTGCCGGAACACTCAAACTCGACCAGGCACAGTTCAGGGAGTTGGAGGCGTTCTCTAAATTCGGATCCGACCTCGATGCCGCCACCATGGCTGTTCTTGAGAAAGGAAAACGCAATCTCGAAATCCTCAAACAGGCTCAATACAGCCCTTTGACGGTTGAACATCAGATTGCCATCATCTTCTGCGGAACAAACAATCTGCTGCGCAACGTTGCCATCAAAGATGTTGGCCGTTTTCAGGCCTCGTTCCTTACCGAGCTCGACCTCAGCCATGCCGACCTGCTCAAAGCCCTGAAAGCCGGAAAATACGACAACGACATCGCCTTACGTCTTACGGAAGTTGCAAAGACGGTGGCTGCAAAATACGAATGATCTCCAAGTGGAATAGAAGCTATCAGATATGCCAAACCTGAAAGAAGTCAGAACCCGGATCGAGTCGGTAAATTCTACCCGACAGATAACCAGCGCCATGAAGATGGTGGCTGCATCGAAGCTTCGCAAAGCTCAAAACTCCATTACTACGATGCGGCCCTATGCTGCCAAGCTGCGCGAACTACTCCAAAACCTGTCGGGAAATCTTGCTAATACTGGCCAGGATAAGCTTACGGTGGTTCGTTCGGAAGAAAACATCCTCATCGTTCCGGTTACCTCCAATCGAGGTCTTTGCGGAGCTTTCAACGCCAATGTGATTCGCTACACCGTGAAACTCATTGCCGAGGCTTATCCCGAACAACAGCAAAAAGGTCGGCTTTCACTCTTGTGTATCGGCAAAAAGGGAGAAGAGTTTTTCAGAGGGCGCGGATATCAGCTCGTCGGTTCGGAAATACATATCTTCGACAGCCTCGATTTCAATCATGTGGCACCCATTGCCGAACAACTGATTCGCCAGTTTGAAGAAGCCCGTTTCGACAAAATTATTTTTGTGTATAACCAGTTCCGCAATGCCGGAAATCAGGTGCTTACAGAAGAACAGTTTTTGCCTATTGCCTTACCGGAAAGTAACAGCGACGACAACTGGAATCAAACCCAGTATATCTTTGAGCCTGACAAGCAATCCATTATCGAAGTGTTAGTTCCGCGCATCCTCAAGATGCAGGTGTACAAAATGCTGCTCGACAGCTTTGCTGCCGAGCATGGCGCCCGCATGATTGCCATGCACAAGGCAACAGATAATGCCAGCGAGATGCTCAAAGAGCTGAAACTCAGCTATAACAAAGCTCGCCAAGCCGCAATCACCAAGGAAATCTTAGAGATAGTGGGTGGAGCCAACGCTTTGGGCTAAATTAAACATTTCGGCTTGACGTTTGTTTTTTAATCAGAACAATCTAAATGCATGACCCATGATTAAAAAAACGGTTGAATCCGCAATCAACGAACAGATCAAACGCGAAGAATTTTCGTCACGTCTTTATCTTTCAATGGCTATCTGGTGCGAAGCCAATGGCTATCCCGGTGCCGCGGCTTTCCTTTACAGGCAGGCCGACGAAGAACGTATGCACCAGCTCAAACTTGTACATTATGTGAACGACAGAGGTGGCAAAGCTGCATTGATGGCACTCACAGCTCCCGAAACTCATTTTGACAGCCTATCGCATGTCTTTAAACAGGTGATGGAACACGAGCAATACATCACAGCTTCGATCAACGATTTGTTTGAGGTTACCATGAACGAAAAAGATTATACCACAGGTAATTTTCTTCAATGGTATATCAACGAGCAGATTGAAGAGGAAAAGACCATATCCACCATCCTCGACAAAATTAATCTGATTGGCAATGAGCATGGAGGGCTGTTTCATTTAGACAAAGAACTTGGCGTAATGGCAGCCGCTCCGGCGTCAGCAAAGGCTGAATAGGCCGGCTACAAAAATGCCCGCTTACCGGAATGGGAAGCGGGCATTTTTGTATTGTTTTATGCCTTATTCGGCCAAAACCAAGACTTTGTTTTCCAACACTTCGAGCATTCCGCCGTTGATTTCAAAATACTGAAGTTTTTTCTCGGTATCCATAGTTTTAATCCGGCCTTTACCCAAGGCGGCAATCATGGGTGCGTGGTTATTCAGAATTTCAAACAGTCCGTCAATGCCTGGAAGCTGCACTAAATCCACTTCGCCGGTGAAAACAGTTTTGTCGGGAGTAATAATCTCAAGGTTCATGTCGGTTTACATTATGTGCCACTTTCGGCCAAAAGTTTCTTTCCTTTTTCGATAGCTTCTTCAATGGTTCCCACGAGGTTGAATGCCGATTCGGGATATTCGTCCACTTCGCCATCCATGATCATATTAAATCCTTTGATGGTATCTTCGATAGACACGATGGTGCCGGGAATACCTGTAAACTGTTCGGCCACATGGAAAGGTTGCGATAGGAAACGTTGCACACGGCGGGCGCGATGCACAATCAGTTTGTCATCTTCCGAGAGTTCGTCCATCCCCAGAATGGCGATGATGTCCTGCAACTCTTTGTAACGTTGCAAAATTCCTTTCACGCGCTGAGCTGTGTTGTAATGAGCTTCGCCCACTACATCGGGGCTAAGGATTCGGCTGGTCGAGTCGAGGGGGTCAACAGCGGGATAAATCCCCAGTTCGGATATTTTGCGGTTGAGTACTGTAGTGGCATCGAGGTGAGCAAAAGTGGTTGCGGGTGCTGGGTCGGTAAGGTCGTCGGCAGGCACATATACCGCCTGTACGGAAGTGATGGAGCCGCGTTTGGTGGAGGTGATACGTTCCTGCATCAGACCCATTTCTGTGGCTAACGTAGGCTGGTAACCTACAGCCGAAGGCATACGTCCGAGCAATGCCGAAACTTCTGATCCGGCCTGGGTGAAACGGAAGATGTTATCAATAAAGAACAGGATGTCGCGTCCGCCCGATTTTTCATCGCCATCGCGGAAATATTCGGCTAATGTGAGGCCGCTTAGTGCCACGCGGGCACGTGCTCCTGGGGGTTCGTTCATCTGGCCGAACACCAGTGTAGCCTGCGACTCTCCTAATTCGGAATAATCCACCTTGTCGAGATCCCAACCGCCATTTTCCATGCTTTCGAGAAATTCTTTTCCATATTTGATAACGCCCGACTCGATCATCTCGCGAAGCAGGTCGTTACCTTCGCGGGTGCGTTCGCCTACACCGGCAAAAACCGACAATCCGCTATACGATTTAGCGATATTATTGATCAGCTCCATGATAATCACCGTCTTGCCGACGCCGGCACCACCAAAAAGGCCGATTTTACCACCTTTTGCATAAGGCTCGATCAGGTCAATCACTTTGATGCCTGTATAAAGCACCTCGCTCTGGGTGGTCAGGTTTTCGTAAGTAGGAGGTTTGCGGTGAATGTCGTAGGAAGTGGATGTTTCAACGGGTTTAAGGCCGTCAATAGCATTTCCGATGACGTTGAACAGCCTCCCTTTGATAGCATCGCCGGTGGGCATGGAGATTGGTTTTCCAAGCGATCGCACTTCCATTCCGCGTCTGAGGCCGTCGGTAGAATCCATTGCAATGGTGCGGATGGTATTTTCGCCAATGGCCTGCTGTGCTTCAAGGATCAGTTTTTCACCGTTGTCGCGTGTAATCTCAAGGGCATCAAGAAGATCGGGCAGATTGTTTTCTTGCTCGAAGGCCACGTCAACAACGGGGCCAATGATTTGAACGATTTGTCCTGTGACGGTCTTATTCATTTGGAATCGGGTTTCTTAAATTCTATTAAACTTGGCGCAAAGATAAGATTTTGAATTATTTCGCCAACATCCTTGCCGAAATAATGCAGCTTTTAGGTAGCTTAAATCTTTTTTAAGAATTTGCGTTCAAAAAGCAGCAGCCAGGCCACTCCAATGGTGATAGCCGAGTCGGCCACATTGAAAACCGGACGAAAAAACACAAAATATCCATCACTGCCAAAAAGGAAATCGGGTAGCCATTGGGGCAGTTGTTTCTGCTGGAGCACCAGAAGTGGAAAATAAAACATATCCACTACATTTCCATGTAAGAAGGAAGCATATCCGCCGGTCTCGGGCATAAACGTGGCCACGCTCTGGTAGGTACTTTTGCTGAATATCAGGCCATAAAAGGCACTATCAATGATGTTTCCGAGCGCACCGGATAGGATCATGGTGATAGCAAACACAGGGCCGAACGGGGTTTTGCGACGGGTGAGCAGAAAAAGATAAAGGCCGATAGCGATGACGGCAAGAATACGGAAAAGACTGAGTGCCAGTTTACCCCACTCGCCCGAAAACTGAAGGCCATAGGCCATACCGGGGTTTTCGGTAAAATGGATAATGGCCCAGTTGCCGATATAGGGTATCTCCTGACCAATAGTCATCGTGAGTTTAACAACGAATTTTGACACCTGATCAATGAGCAGAACAAGAAAGATGATGAGTAGCGGACGTTTCACGGATGGTTGGAGATTATTGGGCATGACAAAAAGCACGGGCGTCGAAAATGATAAGCCAGCCCGAGCCTATAACACAAATTAATGAGTCATAACATTAGGCATTGTTGCCCTGTTGTAGTTTGGCTTCGATGCTCAGTGTGGCATGCGGCACAATGCGCAGTCGTTCTTTGGCAATGAGTTTGCCCGTTGCCCTACAGATACCGTAGGTTTTATTTTCGATACGAATAAGGGCGTTTTCTAAGTTGTTGATAAACTTCTGTTGCCGGGCAGCCAGTTTCCCGTTTTCTTCTTTCGAAAGCACCTGATAACCTTCTTCGAGCACTTTAAAAGTGGGGGAAGTGTCATTGGTTCCGTGTTCGTCTTGGTTTGAAAGAGCTTCGGTCAGCAGTTTCAGGTCGGAACGGGCTTTCTCGAGCTTCTTCAAAATAATGGCCCTGAATTCTTCCAGTTCCTCGTCAGAAAAACGGGTTTTCTTTACTTCAGTTTCTTGATTGAGTTCACTTTCTTTCATGTCCTTCTATTTTTTATTATCCAAAATCCAGCGTTGTGATTCCGGTATAAATATAGCACTATTTCACAATAAACATCAGAATTATTCTGTTAAAAATATTGATTAACGCCGTAAGGAAATGCGAATCTTTAGCGTTATCCCGTCAACAAGTTCATTTTCAGACACATCGGCTCCATCAAGTTGTTCAACAAAAACCAATTTACCCAAGGTTTCGGAGCTTATATAATCGCCAAAAGCCTCGGCGGCCAGACGAAGTTTCTCGCTTGCTTCAACTTCGAGCAGAATATGGTCGGTTACCTCAAATCCATTGTCTTTGCGCAGATTCTGCACCCGGTTGACCAATTCGCGCACAAGCCCCTCGTTCAGCAGTTTTTCAGTCAGGGTGATGTCTAAAGCCACAGTGAGCCTGTCCTGACTTGCCACCAACCAGCCGGGGATATCTTCCGTACCAATTTCCACATCGTCGAGCGACAAGGTAATTTGTTCATTTCCAACTATAAGGCTATAGCTCCCTTGCTGTTCGAGACTGCGGATATCGTATTGCGAGAAACCAGTGAGGGCAATGCCGATATCTTTCATCAGTTTGCCAAAGCGCGGCCCCAGGGTTTTGAAGTTGGGTTTAATTTTTTTAATAAGCACCCCACTTTCATCACTCAAATAGTTGAGCTGCTTCACGTTGACTTCGGAGAGGATGAGGGCTTCCACCTCGCGAAGCTGTTGTTCCATTTGGCTGTTCAATACCGGTATCATAATGCTTTGCAGGGGCTGTCGTACACGGATATTGCTTTTTTTGCGCAACGAAAGCACCATTGAGCTGATAGTCTGTGCCATTTCCATCCGTTCTTCCAGCTCGGGGTTGATCAGTTCGTGGCAGGCTTTGGGGAAGTTCGTGAGGTGAACCGATTCGGCATCCATTTTTTGGGTTACCGAGTTGAGGTCAATGAAGAGCTGTTCGCTGAAGAAAGGCGCGATGGGCGAGGCCAGTTGTGCAAGGGTAACCAGACAGTTATAAAGGGTCTGATAAGCCGATATTTTGTCGGAGCTATATTGTCCTTTCCAGAAACGGCGGCGCGAAAGTCGCACATACCAATTGCTCAAATGTTCGTCAACAAAATCCTGAATGGCGCGCCCGGCGCGGGTGGGCTCATAGTTCTCGTAGGCCTCGCCAACAACGCGAATGAGGGAGTGGAGCTCGGAAATGATCCAACGGTCAATCTCAGGCCGTTCGGCCAACGGAAGGTCGGGTTCGCTGTATGTAAAACCATCAATGTTGGCGTATAGCGCGAAAAACGCATAAGTGTTGTAGAGTGTTCCGAAAAACTTACGTCTCACCTCGTCTAATCCGTTGAGGTCGAATTTCAGGTTGTCCCAGGGCTGTGCATTGGTAATCATATACCAGCGGGTGGCATCGGGGCCAAATTTTTCGATAGTTTCAAAAGGATCAACGGCATTTCCTAATCGTTTGGACATCTTGTTGCCATTTTTATCCAACACTAATCCATTGGATACCACTGTTTTGAAAGCAACAGAATCGAACAACATCACGGCGATGGCATGGAGGGTGAAGAACCAGCCACGGGTCTGGTCAACGCCTTCGGCAATAAAATCGGCCGGATAATTGCCTTCAAAATCATTTTCCTTGTTGAAAGGGTAATGTATTTGTGCGTATGGCATTGCGCCCGAATCGAACCAGACATCAATGAGGTCGGGCTCGCGATACATCGGCTTGCCTTTTGGCGAGATTAGCACAATGCGGTCGGCATAGGGGCGGTGAAGGTCGAAAGAGGTGTAGTTTTCGGCGATAGTGCTGCCCTCCTGAAAACTACCGAACGGGTTTTCAGTCATCAGTCCGGCCTCAACGGCTTTGTCAACGGCCTTTTTCAGTTCAGCCACCGAACCAAAGCATTGTTGTTCGCTGCGGTCTTCCGTTGTCCAGATGGGTAATGGCACACCCCAGAAACGCGAACGCGACAGGTTCCAGTCAACCAAATTTTCGAGCCAGTTGCCAAACCTTCCTTCGCCGGTGGCTTTGGGTTTCCAGTTGATAGTCTTGTTGAGCTCAAGCATCCGGTCGCGATAGGCCGTTGTCCGGATGAACCAGCTGTCCATCGGGTAATAGAGCACCGGTTTATCAGTACGCCAGCAATGCGGATAGCTGTGCACAAACTTCTCGATGCGAAACACTTTATTCTCCTTTTTAAGCATCACAGCGATATCCACATCAAGGCTTGGAGCATCGGCGGTCAGATTTTCGTCATAGTCATTTTTGACAAAACGTGCAGCAAACTCTGCATAACGACTGACATCAACATATTTTTCAACAAACTGGGAATCAAGTTCTTCAATGGGATAAAATCGTCCTTTCAGGTCAACCATCGGGCGCTTGTTACCATCGGAATCAATCAGCAATAGCGGCACTATGCCCGAAGATTTGGCAACGCGGTCGTCGTCGGCACCAAAAGTAGGTGCGATATGCACGATTCCCGTACCATCGGCCGTGTTAACGAAATCGCCGCCAATCACCCTGAAAGCATCACCCATCGGCCTAATCCACGGGATGAGCTGTTGGTATCGCAGCCCGATAAGTTTTTCGCCTTTGAATTCGCCGGCAAGGTGAAATGGAATGGCTTTGTCGCCAACTTTATAATTTTGTGCGTCGGCATCGCGCATTTTTTCGTCGAAGTAGGCCGGCAGGAGTGTTTTGGCTAAAATCACCTGAATGGGCAGCCCGCTGTAAGGGTTAAAAGTCTTCACCAACACATAGTCAATGTCGGAGCCAACGGCAAGGGCAGTGTTCGATGGCAGGGTCCATGGTGTGGTAGTCCAGGCAAGGATGAAAAGCGGAAGACTGCTGTCGGCGTTGAGAAAGGCCGTGTTCTGGTCGTGGGTAAGTTCAAATTGTGCCGTAGCCGAGGTATCTTTCACATCGCGGTAACAGCCGGGTTGATTCAGTTCGTGGGTACTCAGGCCGGTTCCGGCAGCCGGACTATAAGGCTGAATGGTGTAGCCTTTGTATAGAAGCCCCTTTTCGTAAAGTTTCGAGAGCAGATACCAGACCGATTCGATATAGGTGTTGTCGAAGGTGATGTAAGGATTTTCAAGGTCAACCCAATAACCCATTTTGCGGGTGAGGTCGTCCCAGCGGTCTTTATATCTCATCACCTCTTTGCGGCAAGCCAGATTGTATTCCTCTACCGAGATTTTCTTTCCGATATCCTCTTTGGTGATGCCTAAGGTTTTTTCGACGCTGATTTCCACAGGCAGACCGTGGGTGTCCCAGCCAGCCTTTCGCTGAACATATTTTCCACGAAGGGTTTGATAGCGGCAAAAAATATCTTTGATGGCACGGGCCATCACGTGATGAATGCCGGGAGTTCCATTAGCCGACGGAGGCCCTTCGTAAAAGACAAAATGCTCGCCATCAGCACGTGTGGAAAGGCTTTTCTTAAAAATGTCATTCTCTTCCCAAAACCGGCCAATCGTCTCACCGGTAGCAGCAAGGTCGAGTTGTTTATACTCCTTATATTTCTTCATTGTGTTCATTTTCCGCAAGATAGCAATCAAAAAAAAGTGGGTGCAAATGTAGCAAATTTGTGGAACTTCCGGCGCGAAAAAACAAAATCAATGCGCTTGTTTGATTATTGAGGAAAACAAGTTGCTGATGAAAAGCAATCTTATTGCTTTCGAAGTACTCAACGAAACAACAGATTGCTTTGTTTGGAAGGTTCTGGGCTTTGAAAATTTATTCCTGCTTACATACTTAAGATGATGCGGAACTTCCTCCCGTTGACCCTTGGGTCTTTCCTTCTCGAAGAACATATCATGGTTTTTATCTTGATTAGTCTTATGTTATTGATAATCTGATATATACGACTTAACGATTGAGTAAATAGGCCTAATACACACTATCTCAATAATTTATGTCATTTTTCCTAAAAAAGACGAGAAATAAATATGTATCGCCCCTGACAAACAAGTTTAATTTGTGTAGGTTAAGAGAATTTTCTATCTTTGCCGCCCGATTTTAAAACTGGTTTTTGTTGTGAAAAACAGAGCTGAATATCTGCTTCCCATTGCAGGCTTGCCTCTTGGTGCAACGCATTACACCTTCGATCTTGGCCTCACATTTTTTAAGATGTTTGGCAGTGACGAGGTTGAGGATGCGGGTATTTGGGTGTCGCTGAACATTCTCAAACATGCCAGCATGATTGAACTCGATTTCACTTTTAGTGGCTGGTTTGAGGTGATGTGCGACCGCTGTGGCGACGATTATCGTCAGCCGGTGGAAGGAAACGAGCGTCTCATCTTGAAATATGGCGATCATTACGAAGAAGAGTCTGAAGAGATCATCCTGATTCCGGCCGAGTTGCACGAGTTTGATGTGAGCACTTTCATCTTTGAATTTGCCGTCCTGCTTTTACCCGTCCGGCGCATCCATCCCGACAGAGACGATGGTAGCCCAGGCTGCAACACACAAGCACTCAATCTGCTCGGTCAAATGAGTGCTCCGACAACGACCGACCCGCGCTGGGACGCGTTGAAAGACCTTGATATTGATATTTAGTACACCGAATATAAACATTTTAAACTTAATACAATGCCACATCCAAAGCGCAGACACTCTTCGACCAGAAGAGATAAAAGAAGAACACACGACGTAGCCGAAATGCCAACATTGGCAAAATGCCCTACTACCGGAACTATCCACCTATATCACAGGGCTTATTATGTTGACGGCGACCTTTATTACAAAGGCCAGCTTGTGATGGAAGGAAGCAAGTCGTAAATGACTGCCGATCTCCTATCAAAAACATTTTAAACGCATGTTGCGGATTGGACTTGATGTTGCCGGAGGCGATTTTGCCCCTGATGCCACATTGGGAAGTCTTTTGATGCTCGAAAAAGAAGTTGCGGGCAGTGCCACTATTGTGCTTTTTGGCGACAAAGGCATCATCGGTGATTTTTTGAGCCAACATCCCCAACTTGATAGTTTTACCGAAGTCGTTCATGCTCCTCAGGTGATTGGCATGGGCGAAAAACCCGTGAAAGCTTTTCTGGGCAATCCCGATTCGAGCATCGTCAGAGGTTTCGACCATCTGAAAAAAGGGAAAATTGACGCCTTTGCCAGTGCCGGCAATAGCGGCGTGATGATGGTCGGTGCAGTCCACGTGATCAACACTATCCCCGGAGTCATCCGCCCGGCAAGTGTAATTCTAATCCCAAAGATTAACGGTGGCTTCAGCTTGCTGTTAGATGTTGGGACTAATCCCGATGCCAAACACGATGTGCTTTACCAGTACGGTTTCTTAGGCTCAGTGTTCGCCACGGCAGTGCTCGGAATCGAAGATCCAAAAGTGGGCTTATTGAGCATCGGAGCCGAAGAAAAAAAAGGCAACCTTTTAGTGCAGTCCACCTTCCCGTTGATGAAAGAAACCACAAGCTACAACTTTGTTGGCAATGTGGAAGGCCGCGACCTGTTTAACGACAAGGCCGACGTGGTGGTTTGCGATGGCTTTACGGGAAACATTGTTATCAAACAAATCCAGGCCATGTATAGAATCATGGAAAAACGCGGGCTGCTCGACGACTATTTCAGTCGTTTCAACTACGAGCTGCAAGGCGGAAGTCCCATCATCGGCATCAATGGCAATGTGGTGATTGGCCATGGCATCAGCAGCCCTTTGGCCATAAAAAATATGGTGCTGCTCGCTAAAAGTATTGCAGAATCGAAACTCTATCTGAAAATAAGTGATGCCATGCAAACCTTTCCGGTTTAAGGCAACAGTAACTTTTTATGAAGACACTCATCGAAAATGATGCCCTAATCGGCGGCATTTTTTGCTTCATAACGGATTGCTCAAGAGGGATTGCGTGCAAATTTTTCGGACTTTGAAAATAGTTTTCGATGTTCCAGCTTCTGCCGGGTTGGGTCTTTTCGCGTATAGGTTTCTTGGTGATTTTGAATTTGTATAAGTTATACAAAAGGCTTTTGCAATTATTCATGAAGTCATACATGGCAGGGGCATTTTAGGGCAAAAAGACTACTTTTGTCTTTCTAATAGTTAACGATCGGTTTGCAAGAAAACATTCAAAAGAAGTATCTGCTCGGCAATATGATGAGCGACTGTTGCCTGAAGCTGCTACTGAGCGAACTCCGGCAGCTTCCGATAAAAGTTGTCAATGCCCGATTGGGTGAGGTAACGCTTTCGTTTGAACCTGGGTTTGAAGAGGACACTCTTTTGTCCCTATTTTCTTCGTTAGGTTTCAGGGTGATTGAAGATAGAGAACAAGTGCTGGTCGAAAATATAAAGCGGGTGGTCGTGGAATTGGTTCATCACACAACGTACAACGCCATGGTGCGCAACTCCGACTTTTTAGTGAGCCGTTTCAACAAAAGCTATCAGCACCTTTCGGCAGTGTTTTCACGCAACGTAAAAATCACTTTAGAAAAATACATCATCCTTCAGCGCATCGAAAAGGTGAAAGAGCTGATTCAAAACGGTGAGCTGTCGCTGAGCGAGATTGCTTATATGATGGGCTACAGCAGTGTGCAATATCTTTCGACACAATTCAAACAGGTGGCCGGGTATTCTGTTACGGAATACAAGGCTCTTCCCGAAAAAGAGCGTTTAGGCATCAGATTGCAGAGCCGGGATTTTGGCGATGATGGCGAAAATTTTGCACATCTTTGAAAAAAAAACATGACAGCCAAAAGATGGAAAGGCCTTAATCTTGCACTTTCTTATCACTAATCCTACGGTTAAGTATGAAAATAAAAAGTAATATCGCTGTTAGCGACAATGGTTTTGTGTTCAACCCGGCCTCGGGCGAGTCGTTTATGGTGAATCCGGTGGGTCTCGGGATGCTCAACATGATGCGGAAAGGCCAGAGTCAGGAGCAGATCGTTGCAGCCATTCAGGAAGATTATCGAGCCGAGGCCATGACCATCGAGCGTGATTTGCTCGATTTTGTTGAAATGATGCGCCAATACAGGCTTTTACAGTATGACGACGAATAAACCCCTGTTCACCATTGGCGTTACCGGCCTCAATGCCATTGACAGTCCCGGACCCGGCGTAGCCGTCATCAGGGGGCTGCGCGAAGCGGCATCGTTCAATTGTCGCATTATCGGACTTTCCTACGAATCGCTCGAACCCGGCATTTATATGCACGATATCGTGGATAAAACCTACCAGATTCCCTACCCATCGGCAGGCATCGAGGTGCTGATGAGCAGGCTGGAATATATTCACGAAAAGGAGAAGTTAGATGTGATCATCCCCAATTTCGATGCCGAGCTTTACTCTTTCATCAAACTGGAGAGCCGCCTTCTATCTATGGGTATCCACACTTTTCTGCCACGGATGGATCAGTTTGAAGAACGGCACAAGGTGAATCTGAATGATTTCGGCAAAAAATACCGAATCAAAGTGCCGCGAAGCAAAGCCATCTATAATGTCAACGAAGCACAACAGCTTGAAAAAGATTACGACTGGCCGCTCGTTGTCAAAGGAAAATATTACGATGCCATTTTAGCCTACAATTTTGATCAGTTGAGGGCAGCCCACAACAAAATCTCGGCCAAATGGGGGCTTCCTATCATCATTCAGGAGTTTATCCACGGCACCGAGTATAATGTAACGGGTTTAGGCGATGGGCAGGGCAACACCATTGCAGCCGTTCCCATGCGCAAGCAATACATCACCGACAAAGGCAAGGCCTGGGGAGGAATCTCCATTGCCGACAGTCAGGCCTTAGCGCTGACCGACCACTTCCTCAAATCTACGCAATGGCGCGGTGGGTTTGAATTGGAGTTGATGAAAGACAAAAACGGCGATTATTACCTTCTGGAAATCAACCCACGGATGCCGGCATGGATTTATCTTGCCGTTGGTGCCGGACAAAACATCCCCGAAGCTTTGGTGCGCCTGGCCATGGGCTGGCCCTGCCCGGCTTTCAACGGATACAAAGTCGGAAAAATGTTCGTTAGATATGCCTGGGATATGATTGTTGACATTGCCGAATTTGAACAAATCTCGACTACAGGCGAACTTTAAACCCAGCTACCCTGCTAGTTATACTTTTAATGAAATTAATTTATGACCATGACATCAAAAAAGACATACGAGCGGCCTATTATTAAAAAGCTCGAAAACAACATGCCCAATAAGTTTGGAACTCGCACCATTTTCGAACCAATCTCACACCTCGAGGGTCAGGCGGTGAACGACCTCATTGCAAAATATGGCTCACCACTTTTTGTGATCTCCGAGCGAAAAATCCGCAAAAACTTCCGTAAGGCTCGTCAGGCCTTCGAGACACGCTATCCGCGGGTTCAGTTTGCTTGGAGCTATAAGACCAATTACCTTGATGCCGTGTGCAACATCTATCATCAGGAAGGTTCGTGGGCCGAGGTAGTTTCGGGTTTTGAATACGACAAAGCCATTCGCAACGGTGTGCAGGGAAACAAGATCATTTTTAACGGTCCCGACAAATCGGAAACCGATCTTCGCAAAGCCATCACAAACCACTCGCTCATCCATATTGACCATTTGGACGAACTATATATGCTTCAGGATATTGCCCGCAACTTGAACATCCGCCCAAAGGTGGCCATCAGGGTTAATATGGATACCGGAGTTTATCCCACTTGGGATCGCTTTGGGTTCAACTATGAGAACGGGCAGGCCTGGGATGCACTGAATAAGATTTTATTTTCGGGGATGATGGACCTCGTTGGTTTGCATACCCATATCGGTACTTTCATGCTTTCTCCATCCGCCTATGCGGTAGCGGCTTCCAAGCTGGCACATCTTGCCCAGAGCGTTCTCATAAAATACAATCACGAGATCAAGTACATTGATATGGGCGGTGGCTTTGCCTCGCAAAATACGCTGAAAGGATCGTATCTGCCGGGCAGCGACATCAGCCCGACTTTCGACGACTTTGCAGAGGCCATCACCACGGCGCTCATGAACAGCGACTACCGGCCTAAAAACCCGCCTTTACTCATCTTAGAAACAGGCCGCGCTTTGATTGACGATGCCGCATGGTTAGTTTCTACCGTGCTGGCCAACAAACGCCTGAGCGATGGACGCCGTTCTACCATCCTCAATGCTGGGGTGAACATCCTTTTCACAGCTTTCTGGTACGACCATAAAATTACTCCCGCACAGCCTTTCACTTCTTACACCGAGGATACTGCCATTTATGGACCGCTTTGCATGAACATTGATGTGCTACGCGAGAGTGTGACCATGCCTTTGCTCAACAAAGATGATCACATGGTGATTCACCATGTAGGGGCATACAATATGACCCAATGGATGCAGTTCATCACACTTCGGCCTAAGGTGGTGTTGATTGATGAACAAAACAAGGTTCATGTCATCCGAAACAATGAATCCATTGATACCATCAGGTCATTGGAACATGTTCCAGACCATCTGCTGAACTTTGAATGATGACAGAATACCGGTCAGGTTTGTTATTTCCGCTGTTCAGACAAAGCATCAGCAATAGTTACACCCAGGTTTTTTTTGCCAAAAATCCGGTTTTGGGTGTATTGTTGACAGTGGTGAGTTTTTTCGATCCGGGAGCCGGCTTTGGCGGGCTTCTGGCCGTGCTGACGTCGAATCTGACTGCATACTTCACCGGCCTCAACCGAAACAAGATCATCAGTGGTCTTTATGGATTCAACGCTTTGCTCACCGGATTGGGTTTAGGTTTACATTATCAGTTAAACGTTGCATTTGTCATCGTTTTGATTTCAGCAGCCCTGCTCAGCTTGTTCGTTACCGTGGCATTAGAAGGCATTGTGTCGAAATACGGCTTGCCTTATCTCAGTCTGCCTTTTCTGATCACTTTCTGGATTACCATGCTGAGTACCCGACAGTTTATGAACGTACAGCTGAGCGAACGGGGCATTTTTACCCTCAACGAGATGTATCTCCTTGGCGATCTGCAACTGGTGAAAGTGTATCTTTGGTTTGAAGAAATTCCGCTCCCCGATGTGGTGAAATATTATTTCCGTTCGGTAGGTGCGATTCTTTTTCAGCATCATCTTTTTGCCGTAATGCTCGTTGCCTTGG
>JBDHYV010000021.1:0-16468 GCA_039811545.1 Bacteroidales bacterium
ATAAGCACGCTGTTATTTGAGCGCACAGGGCTTTCGACGGATAAAGAAGCCATGCTCGAAAAGATGAAGGGAAGCAGCAGTTTCAACCAAGGGTTTGCAACCACCGAATATTTAGCTGCCGCCTTGCTCGATCTCGATTTGCATACCCTTGCAAGCGACGAAATGTTGGATGTTGATACCTTTGAAAAAGAATCACGCGCCCGTAGCGGCATCAATCCCGAAATTATCTCGCGCTACAAAAGCACCTATTTTAGCCATATCTTCTCGGGCGGTTATTCGGCCGGATATTATAGCTATATGTGGGCCGAAGTGCTCGACTCCGACGCCTTCATGGCATTCAAAGAAACGAATCTCTTCGACCCCGAAACTGCCCAAAGCTTCAGAGCGAACATCCTGTCGAAAGGCGGAACAGATGACCCGATGAAACTGTGGCTTGCTTTTAGAGGACGACCCGCTGCAATGGAGCCTCTGCTCGAAAAACGCGGACTGAATTAACCTCAAAAAGAAATGATAAATCAGGATGAGCCTTGGGTTTATCCTGATTTTTTTTTACCCGTTGGTTTGGTTCTTGCTTGCCTGAAAGGCCATCGAAAACTGTATCTTTGCAGGACTAAACCGCTGTTATGACTACAAACCAAGCTGATTTTCAATGGCAAACCGAACAATTTGCCGACATCCGCATCCTGCGTTACCGCGTTGATGGTTTCGACCAACTTCCCTTGCAGCAGAAACTCATGGTCTGGCATCTTTATCAGGCTGCCTTAGCAGGACGCGACATCATTTACGACCAAAACTATAAGCATAACTTATTGCTTCGTAAGGTGTTAGAAACGCTTTGGCTAAAGCATGAAGATGATAAAAACACATCAGAATGGCTCGCATACGCCGTTTTTCTCAAGCAATTCTGGTTTTCTAACGGTTTACACCATCATCAATCAACTGACAAATTGGTGCCTGCTTTCAGTGAGGCTTTCTTGCGCGGGAAGATGATGGAAATTCATCCCGACGATTTGCCTTTGAATCCAGGGCAAAGCCGACAACAGCTTGTGGATTTTGTTGCCGAGCAGCTTTTCAACCCGCTCATTGCTCCCAAAAGGGTAGAGCAAGACCCCGGGCGCGACTTGCTGCTTTCGTCGGCCTGCAACTATTACGAAGGCGTCACCGAAGCTGAAGCCACAGCTTTTTATGCAGCCAAGGCTGCCACCGACCCGATGCGACCGCCCTCCTGGGGCTTGAACAGCAAACTCACGAAAAAGGATGACAGGATTGTAGAGCAGGTTTATTATGCCGATGGCCGTTATGGCCGCGCTATCCGTAAGATTGTTACCCAGCTCGACCGCGCCGCGCACTATGCCGAAAATGAGCTTCAACGCAAGATCATCAGCAAGCTCATCGCTTTTTACGAGTGCGGCGACCTCACCATTTTCGACCAATACAGTATCCTTTGGGTTCAAGATACCGATTCCACCATTGACTTCGTGAATGGTTTTATCGAGGTTTATGGCGACCCTTTAGGTCATCATGGAGCCTGGCAGTCGGTGGTTTCCATGCGCGATGAAGAAGCTTCGGTCCGTATGGGCAAAATCAGCAGTATGGCCGGCTGGTTCGAGCAAAACTCACCCATTGCGCCGGAGCACAAACGACAAGATGCTGTGGGCATCAGCTATAAGGTGATCCGTGTGATTGTGGAAGCCGGCGACAATGCCCCCGCTTCTCCTATCGGCGTCAACCTGCCCAATGCCGACTGGATTCGTGCCGAACACGGTTCCAAATCGGTATCCCTTGGTAATATCGAAGATGCTTATGAACTTTCGTCGAAAGACAATGGAAGCCTTGAGGAATTTTACCTTCCAGACCAACAGGCACGTATTCGCGAATACGGCCCTCTGGCCTCCAAGCTCCATACCGGCCTGCATGAGGTAATCGGGCATGGTAGCGGACGACTCCTGCCCGATGTGGGAACGCCCAAAGAAACCCTGAAAAGCTATTCCAATACCATTGAAGAAGCCCGCGCCGACCTTGTGGCCCTCTATTTTATCACCGACCCGGTGTTGATTGAGCTCGGGCTTTGCGATTCGCCCGAAGTAGGAAAGGCCTCCTATGACAGTTATATGCTCAACGGGCTGATGCGTCAGCTCGTGAGGATTGAGCCGGGCAAAAATCTTGAAGAAAGCCATGCGCGCAACAGGCAACTCATCGCCCGATGGGCCTACAGCTTAGGCGAAAAACAACAGGTGTGTGTAATGGAAAAACACGAAGGTAAAACCTATGTACGAATCAACGATTATGAAGTGCTTCGGCAAATCTTCGGTAAACAGCTTCGCGAGGTGCAACGTGTCAAATCCGAAGGCGACTACGAGGCCGCAAAACAGCTCGTTGAAACCTATGGTGTTAAGGTGGACCCGCAACTGCATCACGAGATGTTGCAGCGCTGGCAGTCGCTTCGCATAGCACCTTTTGCCGGATTTATCCAGCCAAAGCTCATAGCCATAAAACAAGATGGCCGTATCACCGATGTCCAGATTAGCTATCCCGATGGTTTTATGCAACAGATGTTGTATTACAGCGAAAATTATTCATTTCTCCCACTCGAAAACAATTAATGCCATGTCGGAAATCACCCGTGACTCCGAGAAAAAAGCCAATGAACTTTATCGTCTGTTTATGGCCGTGATGCATCAAAAGGATGCTTTTCAAACCATCCACGACACCCGGGAAAGCGTGGACAATGCCGTGGCACACGATATTATCGCATTGGCTGACAGGTTGATGCAGGAAGGCCATCCTTTACCTCAGCTTAAACAAGCAATGAATAAATTCCTCAATGTGTTGGGCGATACCCTGCGCCGACTGCCCGGGCCGCAGCAGCCTGCCGATAGCCTTAGTGGGGTGATGATGCAAAACAACGAAGAGCTTATCCGCCGGCTTGCCGACTTTAAACCAGTGATACGGCAACTCAACCATCAAGGAACCACACCCGAACTTTGGGACGAAGCCCGAAGGCGCGTAAATGAACTCGCCACCTTTGAAGCCTACTACACGCTCAAAGAAAATGTACTGTTTCCCGCGGCTGAAGCCCATTGGCCCGACTTCCGATGCATACAGATGATGTGGTCGTTTCACGACGAGATTCGGGCTGACCTGAAAACCCTGGAAGTATTGCTGCAAGAGCCTACGCCCGATCTGGGTGCTTTCAACAAAAGTATCGGAAGCCTTTTTTTTAACCTCTATAATATTAAGCTGCGCGACGAAAAAATCCTTCTGCCTTATATGGAAGCCACCATCCCTGCCGACACCTTGGATAAGTTGCTTTCCGACTGTCACGACCCTGAATTTCCGTTTGTGAAAGCCCCAAAAAATACCCGAACGAACAAGCAGCACAGCTTCCCTGTAGAAGGTAAGATCAACCTTGGCACCGGCTATTTAGATGCGAGCCAACTGATATTGCTTTTTGAACATCTGCCGGTTGACATCACCTTTGTGGATGCACAGGATAAGGTGTGCTACTATTCTTCGCCTCCACATCGTATCTTTCCACGAAGCAAGGCCGTTATCGGGCGCGACGTCCACCTTTGCCATCCGCCCGAAAGTGTGCATGTCGTTCATCGCATTGTGGAAGCATTCCGCAGTGGCAAACGTGATGTGGCCTCGTTCTGGATTGATATGAAAGGCCGCAAAATCTTAATCCAATATTTCGCCCTGCGCAACGAAAAAAACGAATATCAAGGCGTGATCGAAGTGAGCCAGGACATCAGCTTCCACCGTAGTTTGGAAGGACAGCAACGACTGCTCGATTGGGAATAAAAGAAGGCACTGCCTTCAAAAATATTATTGTCTGATGTATTGAAGGAGGCATAAATGGCAAAGGTTTCGTGTATGCCATTGCCGATTTATAAAAACTAAATGAACGATGAGCCTTTCAGCTCTATAAAAAATGGACAGTTTCGCACCAATATTTTCGAAAACATAGGAAGTGCGTTTTAAATCAATAATTATCTGGTATGTTTAAAAAATACACATCGAAAATTCGGAAATTGTATGTGAAATCGAGCATGATAAAGATAACACAAACTGCTGATGTGACGATATTCATGCGAGATTCCATCTGACCTATTTAAAACAAATTATTCACAGATGAAAGGAACTTTAATTGCTCTTCTCCAGCTCGTCATTGTGCTTATTGGAGTCGTGGCACTTGTGTTTTTGATTTGGTTTCCTTTAACCGAGGGACGTGCCACAAATTTAGACTTAATCAGTATATACTCTGATACTTTCATTTTGTATGGATACGCAGTTTCAATTGTTTTTTTTATTGCGCTTTTTCAGATTTTCAAACTACTAGGATACGTAAGACAACATAAAGTATTCTCTTTGAACGCTGTAAAAAGATTAAATACTGTGAAGTATTGTGCACTCATACTGTGTGTTTTAATTGTGTTCGCAGGTATGTATATTCAATTTTTTCACGGCAAGGAAGACGATCCGGTTGGTTTTTTATCCATTTCATTCATGGCTACATTAGCTTCGATCATTGTTACAATTGCTGCGGGAAAATTTGAAAAAAAATTGCAGATGTTGATAAAAACGAAATCCGAAAATGGCTGAGAAATTTATGTCTTTCTCAATTCTGAAATAAATTAAAGTGATGATGACTTGATGAAAAAGTCCATTGATTGAACATTCTGAAAGTGTGAATCAGATACTGTCCAATTTTTCTGTTTTGTGAAAGATTTGTTGAAGACTTCTCGTTTTCTCAACCCTTCACGCTCCATTAACCTTCAAATGATGATTCCTGAGCGAGCTATTTTTGAATATCCTTTTTTGTCCATTAAATCTCTGCTACAAACTGATTTAAATTTTTCGTAACCCATGTTTTTGTCAATAATAATTGAAAAAGGAAAATGGTCGCTATTGCTACCAATGCCCCCAGCAAAACATCAATCACATAATGATGTCCGGAGTACACTGCCGAGAACCATATACCCAGCATAAACACCACAAATAAGGCGTTTATCCGGCCCAATTTACTTTGTATTCCATAATACAACACAATGACCGGATAGGCGGCATGAAGGGAAGGTATGGCTGCTAACACATTGGCGTTTTTGTTGTAGAGGTTTGCAAAAACAGGTATTCCGGTGATGGCGTCAAAGCGGGCAAGGCCGGCGCTGTTGCCCTGCACGCCATAATGAAGATCAAAACCATACAAATCAACATACCAGGGCGGGGCAGCCGGATACAGGTAATAAATAACGAATCCTAAAAGATTGGTGAACAAAAATACGAGCGAAAATTGTGTAAACAAATGTTTGTTCGTGAAATAAAGAAAGAGCCCGAAGGCCAATGGCACAGGCACCCAATTGAGGTAAAATAGTCCTGTCACAATATCGAGAAAATGATTGTGTGCTTGGGCAAAATACTCGTTTGGCGTGTACATTTGACCATTCCCTGAAATGCCGAACAGACTTTTTTCGAGCAAATAGGGTTCCTGAATATGCACCGGTGAAACTTCGTAATTGGGGATGATACGCATGGAGTCATAAACAATCCAATAAACGATGAAAATTGAAAAACCGATGATGAGCTTACGGGTTTTTTCGTTGGCATAAAAAAGTAAAAGGTAAAATCCGGTCAGAAAAAACTGATCTTGCCTGACAGGCCCCATCAGTTTTGTCCAACCCAAATATGCCAATACCAATGCCAGATTGATACATATATTTTTTTTGGTGAACCTTTTAAAAGCTTTGTTT
The DNA here is from genome assembly GCA_039811545.1 of Bacteroidales bacterium. GTDB lineage: Bacteria > Bacteroidota > Bacteroidia > Bacteroidales > F082 > JALNZU01. The sequence goes on from JBDHYV010000021.1 coordinate 5,751, forward strand.
GTGGCTTTTCTATTCATTCAGAATCCTTTCATAAGTGGGTTTACCGGTTTCTAAACTGAATCCAAAAAGCTCGATATATTTCACTTTTGGCCAAAATGATGTGTTGTCGGCAAAGACATAGATGTGGTCAATCTGCGATTCCTGTTGATTGATTATCGTAACGACCAAAGCTTTGAAGGGTTCTTTCTGCACCAGCCGAAAATTTCTTTTGCGATTGGCTGCCAGTTTAAGATCGTATTCATTTTTTCTGCCTTCTATTGGCGTACAACCTGCCCCATAGGCAAGCAACTTTTCAATATTGCGCAGTTCCATTCGTTGGCCCTGCTCCTGATACCTTAGCCAATAAATATCCACGGGCGACTTTTCGACCAATATTCCCTTGTTATCAAACACAGCATCATACACGATGGTGTTGGCGTTGTGGTTTCGTTGAATATAGAACAGCCGTGCGATGGTTTTTTCGGGCACGGGATAATTGTCTTTAATGCCTGAGTAAAGGCAAAGACTTAAAATGATTGCATATATTCCGTTCATTATTTCAGAGCCATTTTTCCTGTTTACACCATGCAATGGTTTCCTCCAAACCGTTTTTTAAGTCGTACTCTGGCTCAAAGGCGAAATCGTTGAATATCGGGCTGCTGTCGCACAAATAGTGCCTCCGGCTGATTTCTTTCATTTTTTCTGTATTGAGGGAAGGGGTATTTCCGCTAAACCACGCAATCTTTTGCAGCATATAGGCGATGGCTTGAGCCATTGGTCTGGGAAAAACTATGCGGATGGTTTTTTTTCTAAGAATCGTTTTGATGATGTCCGAAAACTCAAAGGCTGTGTAGTGATTTCCATCGGTAACAAAATATGATTTTCTGGAAATATTTGAATCCAATGCCTTTATGATCAGTTGGGCAAGGTCTTTCACATAGATGAATGTAAGAATCTGAGACGAAGTCCCAATATATGTTTCAATGTTGCGATTGATCATTTTGTACATCATCAGATAGTTTTTCTCGTAAGGTCCATATACGCCGGTAGGCCGGAATATCAAATATGGAAATTCGGCTTTTGAGGTTAAAAACTGCTCGGCTTTTAGTTTGCTTTTGCCATACAGTGTTGCTGGTTTGGGCAGGTCGCTTTCACGGATGGGTTGCAAACTCTCTTCGTGCAAAGGGCCATACGATGACAGGCTGCTTAAAAAGACAAATTTTTCCGGCACACATTGACAGTCAATCAATACGTTGACAAGGTTTTTTGTGTATTGATAATTGATCTTATTGAATTCCTGATTGCGGATTGAATTGGTTATTCCGGCATTGTGGATGATAAAGTCAAAATATCCGTTTTTGGTTACATATTGCATCAGTGCCTCGGCAATGGAGGCTTTATCCGAAAGATTCAACACCAAGTAGTTGATTGGCAGTCCTTTCAAAGAGCTTAAATCGCTTGTTGGCCTGATGCCGGCTGTTACCCGATAGCCTTTTTCTAATGCTGCTTTTACGAGAAAATTCCCGATAAAACCATTGGCTCCAGTGATGAGGATACTTTTCATGATTCAAAATTTTTGATATAACATCGCCGACGAATGTGTTCGCGGTATTCGAAATGCTTCCAAAGGTTTAATGCGTTGGTGTTGTTCTCAAGTTGCGGGCTCGAAATAGCATACCTGATACCATGGTCAATATAAGCTTGGGTCAGCTCGTTGAAAAATATGGTATGTACGCCTTTCCCCTGATAGTCAGGCCGAATTCCGGTCAGGTACATGTCAATCATATCATTTTTACCATAAATTGATTTTAAAACAGGGATGAATCCGAATGGAAATAGTTTCCCTTTTGCTTTTATCAAAGCTTTTGACATGGATGGCATGGAGATGCCAAAGCCAACGACATCATCGTTTTTATCAATCACAAAACATACGAATTCAGGTTTTACGATTGAGAAATACTGTTTGATGTAATAATCAATCTGTTCCTCTGTCAGTTGAACGAAGCCATACAAATCAACAAAAGAATCATTCAGGGTATGGAACATTTTTTTTGCATAAGGGATGATTTCTTTCGCTTTTTTGATTTGAAGCGTTCGAAGTTCATACCTTTCGGAAACCAGGGCAGCGTTTCTTTTGATTCTTTCAGGCACCTCTTTGGGTGGAATGAGTTCATACTGCACCCAGTCCACATCTTTTAAAAGACCTAACTTTTCAAGATGTTTTGGATAATAAGGATAATTGTATATGACGGCTTGTGTGCCCAATTCATTAAATCCTTCAACGAGCATACCCTCGAGGTCCATATCGCTGAAACCGAGCGGTCCGTGGATGGCTGTCATCCCTTCCGATTTTCCCCAATCTTCCACTGCGCTGATCAATGCAGATGAAACAGCTATATCATCCACAAAATCAATCCACCCAAAGCGCACCATGTTTTCATTCCATTTTTCATTCGCCCTCTGATTGATAATGCCTGCAATGCGCCCGACCACATGCGACCCTTTAAAGGCCAGGAAATATTTTGATTTGCAGAAAGCATGTGCAGGATTTTTTTTCGGCGATAGCGTTGCACGTTCAAATCCAAATAGTTGTGGCACCCTGTATGGGTTGCCATTGTACAAAGTATTTGGAAAAGCAATAAACCGTTTAAGGTCTTTTGCCGATTCTACTTCTTTTATGATAACGCTTTCCATATCAGTACATTATTTTTGATAATCTGCCGTTCATCATTGCCCGGCATTGAATAAGTTTTTCAATTGCTATATCAATCTGCTCCTTAGTATGGTTCGAGGTGAGTGAAAACCGGAGGATAGATTCTTCTTTCGCTACAGCAGGATGAATGATAGGGTTAACGTACACTCCTTGCGACATCAGCATTGTAGCGATGGTAAATGTATTTTCGTCATTGCCAATAAAAATGGGTATAATGGGTGTCTGGCTTTTGCCGACGTTGAACCCGTTGTATTGCAGCCAATAACGGGCATATTCTGTATTTTTCCAGAGCGTCTCGCGCCTTTCGGGTTCTTCTTCGATGATTTGTAATGCTTGAATAACCACGGCAGCCGAAGCGGGAGGTATCCCTGCGCTGAAGAGCAACGAGCGTGCATTGTGTTTTATAAAGTTGATGGTATCTGTGTCTCCGGCTACAAATCCGCCAAGCGATGCCAGTGATTTGCTGAAAGTGCCCATGATCAGATCGGTCTTTTCCGTTACATGAAAATGGGATGCGGTGCCCGCTCCTTTTTTTCCTAATACTCCTAAGGCATGGGCATCGTCCACCATTACCGAAGCCGAGTATTTTTCGGCTAACCGACAGATTTTATCTAAAGGTGCAATGTCGCCTTCCATGCTAAAAACTCCATCTACCACAATCAAAACAACTTGGCCGGAGTCGGTCTTTCTGAGACTTTCTTCCAACGAATTCATATCGTTGTGCCTGAATTTAAAGCTTTTAGCAAATGTGAGCCGACTTCCTTCAATGATAGAAGCATGGTTTTTTTCGTCCATTACAACGAAATCGTTTCGGCCGGTGAGGGCCGAAATTGTTCCAAGGTTTGTCTGAAAGCCTGTGCTGAATACAGCTGAAGCAGGTTTACCCGTAAATTCGGCAAGTTTTGCTTCCAACTCCTCATGCAAATCAAGGTTGCCGTTCATTAAGCGCGAACCTGAGGCACCGGTCCCGTATTTATCCAAAGCCTTTTTGGCTGCTTCAATCAGCTTAGGATGATGGGTTAATCCTAGGTAACTGTTTGAACCAAACATCAATACTTTTTTCCCGTTGATCATCACTTCGGTATCTTGTCCAGATTCTATTGGATGATAATAGGGGTAACAACCCATTTTTTTTAACATCTGAGGCCGGTCATATTGGGCCATTTTGTTAAGAAGTGCTTTCATGTTGATTGGTTTTTTTGTGTTAAAAATCAAATTTGAATCTAAACCGTATCCCATTTTGGGCTACATTGGGGTTGCTCAGGTGTGTGAGCCGATGCACGTAATCCACCCTGAAAAATTTTAGGATATTGCCAATTCCCACACTCATCTCAATATAGGGTTTGCCCTCGAGGGTGTAGGTGGTTGTATTTCCAAAATTATCGGATGGAAACTGCATGAGCCCGGTGGTTACGTTGGGATTGTTCTTGTCGGTAACACTGCCATAAACCCCTTTAAATGATAAAATTTCGCGCCATCCTAAGCGTTTGATCAAAGGAATTTTGTTGAAAAAGAAACCATTGAAATTTTGCTCGGCAAACAAACTCAGGTGTTGGTCGCTGACAAATTCCAAGAAATTCATCAGGTTGTACGACAGCAATTGGTAGGAATAGGTCTGGTTTGCCCGGTGAACGGTTAGCAATGGGAATGGGATATTGCTCCCGAATATTTTCGAGCTTTCAAATTGCAAATCCATAAATCCGATTGGCGAAAGATAAAACCGCTTGAAAATGTTGAGGTTCAATTTGCTGAAATTATAATCAGCATTAAAATATCCTTTTACACTCTGTGAATATGAAAGTTGAAATATCGGATATTTGCTGATGATTGGGATCCGATAACTCATTCCTTGATAATATTTTTCGTTCGGTGCAAACCTTAAGGTTGCTCCAATTTCACTGGAAGTGATGTCGTTCAGTTTGCGATCGTCATTGAATTGGAAAAGTAAAGTGCCGCCCGGTGTTTGTGTTACGTTTTTGAAATTGATAATAGTTGAGAAACCGTTGCCCCAATCACGGTGATGCTCAAGTTTGTACATTTCGTAATAGAGTATTTTGTCAGCAACACCTCGTTTAAACGAAAGCAGGAAGTTGTCTTCGTTGATAAACTGCATTTCCATTCCTGGGAAATTGGTCTCAACCTGATGCATGGCCTTAATGAAATGTTGCGGATTTTCTTTCAACGAGCGGCCATTCAACGACCACGTGGCACTAACCGAATGTTTCAGTCGCTCATCTTTAAAGCCGTATGATAAGTAGCCCTCTAATGTAAAGCGTTCGCTGAAGTTCTGTGAGGTTCTGGCGCCAACTTTCAACCGGAATCCTTCCACATCATTGAAACTGTAAAAGGTGTTGACAGGCCCAACCTCAAAATTGCCAAATTTCCAATAGCCTGCTACCGCAAGCATCACTAAATCCATTGTACGTTTGAATGCCGGCACATGTTGTATGCTGTCTACCATCACAAAGATGTTCTGCTCTTGTTCTGTGAGTTTTTCAATTCTTCCGGCCTCCCAAAATGAGCTGCCACGTTGTGCATGTCCAATCGTTTTAATGGTGTGTTCAATGCCGGAGTAAATGCTGTCGGGGCGCGACATATTGAAAGCGTAATTATTGTAAAATGCTTTTTTCTTACCCAAAATGCCGGTATTGGTGTTGTTGATCAGATTGAAATCAACAACCAATTCATTTCGCTTGTACAACCATCCTCCGCTTTCCGATTCCTCAAACTCTTGAATGATTCGTAGATCATTGACAAAATTTAGGTTGATATCTTCTGATACCCGCATATCCACTTTCGTCACAGCGTAACGGTCGTCATCGGTGATATACAAATTCCCCATAAAAGCGAAATCAGCTTTATTACGCGGTTGGAATGCCAAATTGATGACCCGCAAACTGTCAATGGCAAGGGTGTCAATGATATGGAATTTGTAGATGAGTGGTGCAATGGATGAAATGGGGCTGATGAATTGATTGGTGAGCAGAGTGATGTTGCTCGAATAGATATTGATGTCCTGATAAAGATTATCAATGATAAATCCAACGCCTTCGTTATCAATATAATCGTGAAATCCAATCGCATTTGTGCCTAAAATGTATTCCTTTTGGGCTTTTGGCTCTTTACGGTAATAAACTTTTGATAGGGTTTCTTTGAGAAAGACCGGCAAATAAGGCTTCCCATTGATTTCGGCAGTATCAACGAAGTTGAAAACGTATTGAAATTTCTTAAAGAATTTTTTACTTCTGAATTCATCAGTAATATTATTCAAAGCGAACTCCACCTTTTCGTGCTTGTCGAATTCGTAATAGTCAAAAGTTTCTCTGCTATTTGAATCCTTGTTTTCAATCACTTTTTTGATGAGCTCAACGGCGGGATTGTCGCGGTTACGATAGCGTTTGCGCTGTCCGGTAATCAATACTTCGGTCAGGTTGATATTCTCAGGTTCAATTATAAAATTGATCGTTTGATTTCTGGCATCTCCCACAGCCTTGACTTCTCTTTTATATCCAATAAAAGATGCTTGCAATTGATTGGAAGCCCATTGGGTCGAAAGACTGTAATCTCCATTGTAGTCAGTGATTGTGCCAATGTTCTTCCCGATGAAAACAACATTCACAAAAGGCATCGGTTCTTTTGTTCTGGCATCAATCACCCGACCTTTGATATTCACATATTTCTGACTAAATCCCTGTAAGGGTAATAGTATCATAAATGTGCAGGAAAATATATAGAGTAATCTTTTCATCGTAATATATACCTATTTGAAAATGAAATATTTATGTGTAAAGAAGTTAAACCCTATTCCAATCATTACCGAAACGATCACTTTTGATAAGATGTAATAAATGTGAGCAAACTCAACGAGCAGGAAAAGTCCCGTTGTATTTAAAAGAATGCTCGCAATCCAAATGGCTGTATATTTATATGTTTGTTTGAAAAGGTTGCCTTGTTTTTCGCAAAATGCCCAGTTTCTTTCTAAAAGAAACGAAACCACCCCTCCGGTTACAGCACCCGTTATCGCCGAAAACATGTACCACAGTTTAAAAACTTCGGTAAACAGAACCAATACCAAAAAGTCTGTTGCTGTCGCAATGCCTGCGACAATCGAATAGCGAACGAACGAAGCGAAACCGGAAGGTTTGGTGGTTTTCATTTTGTCAAATCAAAAAAGATTAAACAATATCAAGCACTGAAGCATGATGCTGGAATAGATTCCGGCCAACACATCGTCTAGCATCACACTCCAATGGTTTTGCATGACGTCAATTCGCTTGATAAACATCGGCTTTACGATATCGAAAAACCTGAACAACAGCAGTGCAGCCAAATAGTATTTCCAATGTGGTGGGAGGGCATAGGCAGCAATCCAAACTCCAATGACTTCGTCAATCACAATTTTTGAGGCATCGTGCTCCCAGATAGTTTCTAACTTTTTTATGGAATATGCACCTATGAAAAATACAATGAGCGTCATCGCGACATTGATAAGAAGAATGGCTGGTTGTGCGCCTCCCAGATAATGTAAAAACATATTGGTGAGGAAAAGAATCACAACGCCTGCCATTGATCCTGCTGTGCCCGGCGCAACCGGAAAATATCCGACTCCCAGCATGGTCGCAATAAGCCTGTGCTTTCTCATTGTTCTTCTTCGTAATAATCAAGTCCCAGATGATTGATCAGTTTCTCGCCCATCAAGTGCCTGAGGGTGTTTTCGAGCTTGATCTTTTGCTGAAATATGTCGTGAATAGGCGGCAGTCCCTGCAGGGTTTGGGGCGATTTAAAGTAGAATGAAAGCCATTCCTGAATGCCTTTCATCTGAGCCCGATGTGCAAGGTCAATAAACAATACGAGATCCAAAACAACCGGTGCCGCAAGAATGGAGTCTTTGCACAAAAAGTTAACCTTGATCTGCATTTTATACCCTAACCAACCAAAAATATCAATGTTGTCCCAGCTCTCTTTGTCGTCTCCTTTGGGGGGATAATAATTGATTCTCACTTTGTGATACATCTCTTTATAGAGTTCGGGATACAGTTCAGCTTCCAGGATGCTTTCGAGTACACTCAATTTGGAAACTTCTTTGGTTTTAAACGAATCGGCATCATCCAGCACTTTGCCATCCCGGTTTCCCAAGATATTGGTCGAAAACCAACCGTCAATGCCGATCAATCGGCTTTTCAGGCCGGGACCTAAGATCGTTTTCATCAGAGTTTGGCCGGTTTTAAAATCTTTGCCGGCAATGGGAACTTCCAATTTATTAGCAAGCTCAACAATCGCCGGAATATCGCAACTGAGGTTAGGCGCCCCGTTGATAAAGGGAATACCGCTTTGAATGGCTGCATAAGCGTATATCATGCTGGGGGCTATGGCCGGATGATTGTCCCGGAGTGCGTTCTCAAACTTTTCAAGGTCTTGATGTATCTCTTGCTGTTCAACGTAAACCTCAGTTGAAGCACACCAAACCATCACCAACCTGTCACAGCCATTTTTCTGCTTAAATTGTTCAATATCCAACATCAAGGCTTTTGCAGAGTCCATTTTGGTTTTTTCGTGTTTAACGTGTTCGCCGTCAAGGTTTTTCACAAATGAATGGTCGAAAACGGCTTTCATGGGTTGAATGGACTCTAACTCATCTTTCAGCCGGGCCAGCAATTCAGTGTCGAGCACGCCGGCATTTGTTGCAGCTTCCCAGGCATTGTCGGGGGTAATGTCCCAGCCACCAAATACCAAATCGTTTAGGGATGCGAGTGGTACAAAATCGCGGATTGCGGGATTGCGGTTTTCGGTGCGTTTGCCGAGCCTGATGCGCCCCATCTGGGTGATGGAGCCAATAGGCTGACCAATGCCTTTTCGGGCGGCAAGGGTACCAGCAATAAATGTAGTTGAAACCGCTCCAAGACCAGGAATTAAAATGCCAAGTTTTCCATTGGCCTTCTGAATGTTTTTCTTAAGATTCATGGGTTAAATTTTTAGGGTTACATATTATTTTTACAATGATCAATCCTTTGAATTGCAGTGAGATTGGTTAAAATGGAAAGAATAAAAATCGGAATAGTGAAAACCGAAATATTCTCAAATAGAGGAAATGGTAGCCAGGAGACGGAAAATTTAAATTCGCCAAATACAAAGGATACTATCCCAGCCAGCAAAGCAGCAATACCTATCGTGAGGATTCGTTCCGGCCTCTGCATCATGCCAACTTTGCATTCCACGCCTAAGGCTTCGGCTCTGGCTCGCACATAACTCACCATGATGGAGCCAATCATTGCTATAAACGCCGAGAGCGAACTCAGAAAATAATGGTGTGCTACCAGATAATAGCAAATGCCCAAAAACATGAACATCTCGCTGTATCGGTCGAGCACCGAATCGTAAAGCGCACCAAATCGGGTGGTTTTATTCGTCAGCCTGGCCAATTGTCCGTCAAGCATATCAAACAATCCGGCAAAAAGGGTGATGGCACCAAACCAGAATAGATACCTGAAATCGCCACGGTTGCCCTTTTCGCCTCCGGCAATCAACACAATGCTTGAGGCCAGTGTGATTCCAAAACCAATCGTGGTGATGCCGTTGGGCGTGATTCCGGTCTTGTTCAGCATACCCACAATAGGCGTTATCACTTGGTATGCTCTCGTTTTAATCGTGTTCCACATAGTCTTTGGTATTACTTTAATGAGTTGTTTGTCAGCCGGGAATTCTGTTTTTTGAAAAGCTATCAACCCTCAGCCTTTGTTGAAGTGCTTCTCTTTTAGATGTTGGGCAGTACTAACTTCTCCGAAGGAAAGCTTTGCTAAAATATCTTTGCTGTCGTGTAGATTAAACATACAATTTATATATATGAATTAGACAAATGTTTAATTTTATGTTAAAAAAATTTAGATCTTCATCATGGCACTAATCCAAAGGGGTATCATCCGTTTGCGTTCCATCATCAGTTGGATGAATTGATCGTCGCTTTCGCCACCAATAGATTTTAATATAGGAGAGGTAACAAATGGAAAGACAATCAGACTCATCAGATTCATAAAGAAGTGAAATGAATTTGGCTGTGCAATTTTCCCTTCTGACACATATTCATTGTATTGTCTGTAGAATACCGAATTGACAAACAGTTCTTTAACCGGAAGTTTGTCCAGTAATTTTGATGCGTCGTTGCGCAATTCGCTCAGGATAAAGATGGGAACATGCGGCTCTTTTATAACAAAGTCAATATAGGTGGAAGCCATCATTTCCACTTTTTTTTCTAAAGAAGTCTTTTCTTCGTTCATGATAACACCCATTTGTTCGATGAATTCATAAACGGTTTCCACCATGATAATATGAAAGAGTTTTTCCTTGCTTCGATAATAATAATTCAGCAAAGCCAAATTGATGTTGGCTTCAACGGCAATGTCCCTCGTCCGGGTAGCTGCATATCCTTTCTGATAAAAAATGGATCGGGCAACCTGTTTGATCCGCTCTTCGGTTGTTGTGTCACCCGACTTTTCTCCGTTAACCTCTTTCATTTTCGAAAAAATTTCGATTCAGGCGACAAATATAGAACTGTTTTTTAAGATTCTCCAAATATTTTAATCATTTGAGTAAAAATTTTTTTAATAATTTGGTTAAATCTTGCGTAATAGCTTGATAAATGAATGTAACATATTAATAATGAATTATTTAAAAAATTGCGGATATTTCGGGTAGATGAGGCAATTTTCATTTTGGCCAGCGATATATTTTGTCTCAGACGTTAAAAATCACCTGCATTTACCGGAAATCATAGTTTGATTCGGTTGGCCCCTTTGTTCATCACATTGATTTTTGGTACTTAACATCAAGGAGAAAGTGCAGAAAGAAAGGTTTTTTGGCTGCTATGGAATGGGGCTTTGGCTTTGTTCAGCCAACCTCGTAAGTAGTGATAAGGTTTGATTTCTTGTGCTTTTGCGCTTTAAAAGCACCAAAAACCGGGAGTATTCAGAAAACTGTGTCAGTCTCATTTGCGAATTTACAATTTTTTCTTTTGACCTCTTAGGTGCCATTT